>CAZBMI010000196.1:0-2919 GCA_964492885.1 uncultured Planctomycetia bacterium
GTCTATATTCTTATTTCATCCGTAAAGGGGTGTATCTTTAAAAATAAGCCTAAACCTGCCCGGCCAAAGCCGGTGCAAACAGCCCTCGCGGTAAAAAAAGATGTACCGATATATATTGACTCTTTCGGTAATCTTGCCTCACCCGAAGACGTTGATATCCGCTCGCAGGTGACAGGGAAGATAGAAGAGGTTTATTTTACAGAAGGCCGGGAGGTAAAAACAGGTTCTCGTCTGTTTAGAATTGACAGCAGCGAGTATGAAGCGGAGCTTAAGAAAGCGGAAGCCTCTCTGAAGAAAAATCTTGCTGATTTAAAGCTTAAGACAGACAAGCTTGAGCGAAGCAAGGTACTTGCGAAAAAAGGACTTATTTCACAGCAGGATTTTGAAGCCTTAAAAACCGAAGTGGAGGCAGCTTCAGCAGCCGTAGATATGGATAAGGCAAGCATAGAACTTGCTAATATCAATATTAATTACTGCCATATAACCTCACCCATAAACGGCCTGACCGGTAAAAGACAGGTTGACGCAGGCAATATTGTAACTGCTAATAACGGACCCGTCCTTGTTAATATCAAGAATACGGAATCTCTTTATGTGGATTTTACAATATCAGAGAGAATGCTTTCAAGGGTTAGCGCCGCGAAATCTAAAGGCTCTTTATCAGTAGATGTCATGCCTGAAGCTGATGAAACCAATAAAACAGAAGGTGAACTGGTTTTTCTGGATAACGCTGTTGATGAAACAACAGGGACTATATTTTTACGCGCTGTTGTTGAGAATAAAGAGAGAATACTTTTACCGGGACAGTTTGTAACCGTGCGCCTCATACTGGAAACACGTGAAAACGCCACGCTGGCGCCTTATAAAGGGGTACGCATAGGACAGAAAGGCCATTATCTTTTTGTCGTGACAGATGAGAATAAGGCTGAGTTAAGACAGCTTACTGTAGGCATGCGCGAAGGTGATTATATAATAGTTGAAAAAGGCGTTAAGCCCGGTGAGAGAATAGTTACCGAAGGAGAGCTTGGGCTTGCGCCCGGAATGCCGGTTTTGGATTTGACACAGAAGCGCCCAGCGCAGAAAACTAAAGACAAAACAGCCGCCGGCAAGAAAGTAAAATGAGTTTTTCAGAGATATTTATACGCAAACCCATCATGACAACCCTTGTCATGATAACCATAGTCATATTCGGAATAGTCGCCTACTTCGGACTGCCTGTAAGTGACTTGCCTGTTGTAGAATACCCGGTTATAACAATAAGCGTAGCGTATCCCGGAGCCAGCCCGGTTATGATGGCCTCTACTGTCGCTAAGCCGCTTGAGAATGAATGCATGCAGATACAGGGCTTGCAGGCAATCATATCTGATAATACCGAAAACCAATCACGGATAACACTCACATTTGACCTGAGTGTTGATGTTGACCTCGCGGCGCCTGATGTCCAGGCAGCGATATCGCGGGCAATGTCAAATCTTCCTGATGACCTGCCCCAACCCCCTACATATGAAAAGACAAACCCCTCTGATAAACCGATTGTGCATATATCGGTAACTTCGGACACGCTTACCGACGGACAATTATATGATTATGGAAACACCTCAATTGGCCAGCGCCTGAGCATGATAGAGGGGGTCTCTAAGGTAGATGTCTGGGGAGCTCAGACCGCCGTGAGAATACAGGTTGACCCCCACAGGCTGGCATCAATGGGGATAGGTATAGATGAGATTGCAAAAGCTGTGGAAGCAGGTACTGTCATTATCCCCGCCGGAAGCCTTGACGGAAAGTACCACACGTTTTCTATCGAGCCGCAGGGACAGCTTTTTACTGCTGATGATTACAAAAAGCTTATTATCGCTTACCGCAACAACAGGCCTGCATATTTAGGTGACATCGCAAATTGTGTAGAGAGCTCACAAAATGACGTTGTACGGGTAATGACATACAACAAGACCCCTAACGGCGGTTCATGGAAAGATACAAATGTATATATAGCTGTTACAAAAGAGAGCGGCGCCAACACCGTCGCGCTGGCAAAAGAGGTTAAGAATACACTGGAACAACTTAAAAAAGAAGTCCCGGGGTCTGTTGACATGGATATTATGTATGACCAGTCCGTATCCATAGTAGAGTCTGTTAAAGACGTAAAAAATACCATATTCATCGCGCTCGCGCTCGTAGTAATGGTGATATTCCTATTTCTCGGACGCTTATCAGATACAATCATACCAGGCATCACGCTTCCTATTACTATCGTAGGGACATTTGCCATAATGCACGCGGCGGGATTCAGTCTTGATAACCTCTCGCTTATGGGTCTTACCCTATCTGTCGGCTTTCTTGTGGATGACGCGATTGTAGTACTTGAGAATACGGTCCGCCATGTAGAAGGCGGGATGAAGCCGCTTAAGGCCGCTATTAAAAGTATGAATGAGATAACAGGCACTGTAATTTCAACGAGTATCGCTCTTATTATAGTATTTGTTCCATTAGTTTTTATGAGCGGGGTTGTAGGCAGGCTTTTCAGAGAGTTATCGCTTACGGTTGTCGCGGCCATCGCGTGTTCTACCGTGGTTGCTCTTACGCTTGCGCCCATGATGTGCGCAAGGATGTTAAAAGATAAAGAGCAGTCAGAGGCTAACGCGCAAAAGAAGAGCAGGATGCAGGCTATGGCTGACGGGTTTGAGAATAGATTAAAAGATAGATACGCTTTAGCGCTCAAATGGGTGCTGGACCGTAAGGTAATTTCCGTAATCATGTGGATAATATGCATAGCAGGGACCTTGTGGTTTATTCAGCTGCTGCCAAAGACATTTATCCCGGATGGTGACAGCGGGGCTATTCTCGGTTTTATGCAGGCCCCGCTCGGAACATCCAGTGAAGAGATGGCCGGTTTTCAGGATAAAGTAAACAGCGTATTAA
>CAZBMI010000197.1:0-2870 GCA_964492885.1 uncultured Planctomycetia bacterium
CTTCTATCGAAAAGAAAGAATATAAATTCGAAACCAAAAACGCTATCCTGTAACCTGCGCGCAAAGGCAGATTGAGCGCGATGAATATACCTATCCTGTATAGCGTAAAAAGCATAATTTACAACCCCATGAGCATACTTGCCGTATTGACTGCTGAATCAGGATTGCTTATACTGGCAGATGCCTGCCTCATAGCCTCAAGTTTTACCGGAGCGCTGCAGAGATTATCAACAAATATAGCAGCCTCTGTTTCGTTTACGGCTTTTATCGCGGCTCCCTGCCTGAGAAGAAACTCTGTATTTTTAGACTCCTGCCCGGGTATGGGGTTTATTATGATTATAGGCAGGTTCTTCGCAAGCGCCTCTGACGCGGTAAGGCCGCCCGGTTTTGTTATTATAATATCCGATACTTCCATGAACTCGTCAACGCTATCAGTGTAACCTATTACTTGTATATCTTTGCTGAGTTTACGCGAGAGCCTTTTAAGATAGTTGGCAAGTTTTGTATTTGTCCCGGAGATAACAACAACCTGGATGCCAGAACTTATCCTGTCAATTGCCAGGACAACCCTCTTTATAGGGCCCAATCCGCCGCTGCCTCCCATAATAAGCACTGTCTTTTTAGAGCTGTCTAAGCCCGTCTTCTCGTATATCTTGTTCTTATCCTGCGGCTTGCTGAATCTCATGTCGATGGGTATGCCGAATACATGGACCTTTTCTTCGAGAATACCGTTTGCAAGGAGCCTCTTCTTCGCCTCTTCAGAAGCAACCACATATTTGTCCACCGCTTCGTAGACCCAATAGGAATGAGGATAAAAATCCGTAAGCACTCCCACGAGTAAAAGCTTGGGGTCAAAGGTCATCTTGTAATCAGCTACCAGCCCGCATGGAAATGCCTGGGTACACACAACAACATCAGGATTAAAGTCGCTTATGAGCGCCTTCATCTTGGTGCTGTTGTACCTGTGCATCATATCTTTCAATGCCTGGGTATTCTTGACAACCTTGGGGTTGTCGTAAAGATATTCCCATACCTCGGGTGTTCTTTTGATTATACCGTTATACGTGCGGTTTATTACCTTTTCAAGTATCGGATTGGTGTAATGAAACGAATTTATGCTATAGACCTGCGTTTCGGGATTGTGATTAAGCAGTGCCTTCTCTATAGCCATTGCCGCGCGGTGGTGGCCGGAGAGAATAGATATATACAGTAGAAGAACCTTTTTTGGTCTCTGCATTTGGCCTTATTGTTTAAGGAGTTTGCCTATACGCTCAGCGGCTTCTTTGAGCCTCTCTTCTGTATCTACAAGAGCAAAACGTACATAACCTTCGCCGTATTCGCCAAAACCGGTGCCTGGAGCAACAGCAACACCTGCTTTATCTATCAGGAGGGACGCAAACTCCATTGATGTAAGGGAATTGAATTTTTCGGGGATGCGGCTCCATATATAGAATGTTGCTTTTGGTTTTTCAACATGCCAGCCTATGCTGTTTAAGCCGTCAACAAAAACGTCTCTTCTTCTTTTGTAAACCTCAACAAGCTCTTTCACGCAATCCTGTGAACCGGTAAGGGCCTTTGCGGCAGCCAGCTGGACAGCTCTGAATATACCGAAATCTATATAGCTCTTTGTCTTCGCGAGAGAAGCCAATATATCACTATTTCCGACAACAAGTCCTATTCTCCATCCTGCCATGTTGTATGATTTTGACAATGTGTGGAACTCTATAACATTGAGCCGCCTGGCGCCTTTTACTTCTAATATGCTGGGTGCGCGGTATCCGTCAAAAACAATATCTGAATACGCCAGGTCATGAGCTATAATAAGATTTGGCTTGTCCTTTGCCCATTCTATAATCTCCTCAAAAAAGGCCTTATCCGCCACAGCGGTTGTAGGATTATGCGGATAACTGATAAAGAGGAGCTTTGCCTTTTTCAAAAGTTCGGGACTCAATGCCTTAAGGTCAGGCTTGAAGCGGTCCTCTTCAGTCATCGGTATATTATAAAGAATACCTCCTGCCATTATAACGCCGTTGAAATGCACCGGATATGCGGGATTCGGAACAAGAGCTATATCATCGTTATTCAGGAACGCCAAAGACAGATGAGCAACACCTTCCTTTGACCCTATAAGGGGCAATACCTCTTTGACAGGGTCAAGGTCAACGTCGAACCTCTGTTTATACCAGTGCGCAATAGCGTTTTTAAGTATATTTTCAGGCTCTCCGTCAGGCCGTGAATACCTCTGGTTATCGGTTAAGCGTACCTGCTGGCACAACTCATCTACGATATGTTCCGGTGTTGGGTTATCGGGATTACCCATGCCAAGGTCTATAATATCAACTCCCCTTGCCCTTGCCTTGGCCTTTAGGTCATCTATGATAGTAAACAGGTATAATGGGAGCCTGCGCATCCTGTCAGCTTCGTGCATGGACATTTGATGCTTAAGCCTCCTCTATCTTTGCTATTATATCGCCTACTTTTACTTCTTCGCCTTCTTCTACCAGCGTGCTCTCAAGCTTGCCTGTGGCAGGAGAAGGTACATTAAAAGTAGCCTTATCCGTAAGCATCTCCACAAGGTCATCACCTTCTTTCACGCTTTCTCCGGCATCCTTGTGCCAAAAAGATACCACCGCCTTGTCAACACCTTCTGCTAATTCCGGTAATTTCACTTCCACCATTTAAATGTCTCCTTATATTTTATAAAAGTATAATTATTATACTAAAAAGCCTTAATCTTGTCACGCAATTTCTCTTCTATCACCATTTAAATCAATGGCTTTTACAACTACCGGCTTTGGGGCAACCTTCGCAAAAACGCTCAAAATCCCCACCGTGGATTTTTTCGCTCCGTGTTTTTGTTCGCTCTCGCC
>CAZBMI010000198.1:0-2863 GCA_964492885.1 uncultured Planctomycetia bacterium
GCCTCACTTGTAATGAGGATGTCGGGGGTTCGATCCCTCTCGCCGGCTCCATTCTTCTTCGCCCTTCGAAGCCAGCACTTCAGTGGGGCTTCGAAGGAATGAAAAAGCTCCTGCGAAGCTCCACCGCAAAGTCAGGCATATAAGAGCGTAGCAGAGCATTTAGTTGACGGTTCACAGTTGACAGTTCACAGAATTTTTAATCAGCTGTCAGCTGTCAACTGTTAACTGTGCACTAATTGAGTGGGTAGGTGGCCGAGTGGTCAATGGCAGCAGACTGTAAATCTGCCGGCTTCGCCTTCGAAGGTTCAAATCCTTCCCTGCCCACCATTATTAAGGATTTAAAGTGAGATTGCGATAAAAGAAAAACACTAAACAAATACATAATGTTTAGTGTTTTTTTATAGGAGGAAAAAATGGCAAAGGTATTGGTAATTTACTATTCCAGGTCAGGAAACACAGAGAAGATGGCAAAACTGATTGCGGATGAATTAACTGTAAAAGGACAGGATGTCACATTGAAAAAGGCGGTGGATACTAAAGCGGATGATTTCGCGCCGGCAGACGGCATCATTATAGGCTCACCTACTTACTATGGAACAATGGCTGCTGAAGTAAAAAAGCTTTTGGATGAATCCGTTAAATTGCACGGAAAACTTGACGGCAAGGCAGGAGCCGCGTTCTCCTCAGCGGCAAACATCGCGGGAGGAAACGAGACAACCATACTGGATATACTTAACGCAATGCTTATCCATGGGCTTGTTATTCAAGGTGACCCCCAGGGAAGTCATTACGGGCCCGTTGCCATAGGCGCGCCTGATAACAGGGCAGAAAAGGAGTGCAAGCGCTTTGCGGACAGGTTTGTTGAGTTGTTAGATAAATTATATTAATGAATATACTTATATATAATACATAGTAAATATGACATCCAACCCTTACGCAAAAATGGTTAAGGAGGTGCTTATGAAGAGTTTTACAGAGCATTTATGGTTTAACACAAGCAGGAAAAAAGAATTTATAAATATTACGGACAAGGTAGAAGAGTGCCTTAAAAAGAGCGGGATATCAGAAGGAATTTGCCTTGAAAATGCAATGCATATTACCGCGAGCGTATTTATAAATGATGATGAAAGCGGTTTGCATCATGATTTCGAAAAATGGCTTGAAGACAATATACCTCATGAGCCTCTTTCAAGGTATAAGCATAACCTGACAGGCGAGGATAACGCTGACGCGCATCTTAAGAGGACCATAATGGGCCGCGAGGTAGTAGTAGCTGTTACAAAGAATAAACTTGACTTTGGCCCGTGGGAGCGGATATTTTACGGTGAGTTCGACGGGTGCCGCAGGAAAAGAGTTATGGTCAAGATAATCGGCGAATAGCTTAAGAAGTTTATATTGAAATTATTCGTTGTTGTTGTTAAAATACTTTAGTCAGTAAACGGGAGTAGCTTCCTCCTTCGCCCTTTGATGATGATTGTATCAGAGTCTGGGCTTCGGAGGACAGGACGCTGCTCCATCAATGATAACAAGCGGGAGTAGCTCAGTTGGTAGAGCGTCTGCCTTCCAAGCAGGCTGTCGCGGGTTCGAACCCCGTCTCCCGCTCCATTAGCGTTTCGCAAGTTAGTCAACGATAGCGAGCTAACTTGCTGAAATGACTTACGCCCCGTACCAAACGAGCAGAGCGAGTTCTGGTATGGGGCCTTTCCGAATAGTGCCGTTCTGGGGAGAACAGGCGCCTTAATTCACCCCGAGGACTTGACTTTTTCCATAATGTAGGATATATTTATATTATGCTAAGCGCTGATAAAGAGAATAAAGAAGTCCGCCTGTTTGGTGAAAAGAGCATAAGGGAAGAGGCGTATCATAAGAAGATACTCCAGCTTGAAAAAGAGATAGCCAACCTGGAGACCCTTGCTAAAGAGCATGATGAGCATGGAGATGATATAAAGCCCAAGTCCCAGCCAAAGAATCTAAATAATCTCTATTATGAAAGCCTTTTTGCTTTTGAGAAGAAGATAAAAAAAGAGCACGAGTTCCTTGAAAAAAGGGCCAGCGAAATAACTGAAAGGTTTGACCTGCAGGCCCAGCGCCTTATAATGAGTATTGAAACCTCATTTCGCAAAAAGGTAAAGTGGGCATCTTTTGTTATTCTTGTGCTGGCACTGCCTCCCGTCTTATTTATAGGTTATGCGAATATAAAATTCATTTCCACGCGTATAGACACTACACGTACTACAAGCATAAGCAGTAAGATATCCTATATTAGAACCGCCCTGCAGACCCAGACGAAATACCGCCACCAGTATGAAATAAGCAATATCAATGTTCTAGACGGCAGTTATATTATTGAGGTTCAATTAAGTTCTCTTCCGAACAAGAAGTGGTACCTGAAAGATATGTCACAGGATATAATAAAGGTATTCCAGCGCTATTCAGGGTACGCGCCTGCTGAAATATCCTTTGTAAATCAGGGCAAATTATACGCAAAAGTTGACTTGTCAGGAACTTCAAAAAAACCCTTTCTGCAGTATTTCTATTAACATTCTATGATTATATAATTCCGGTAAAAAAAAGTTAAGAATACGCTTGACAAAAGAGATTATTTTGTTATAATACATACTCTATTTCTACGGTACTATAACAGCGTAAGAAGCTAAAGGCTTTCTTCCGCTGCTGTAGCTCAGTCGGTAGAGCACGTCCTTGGTAAGGACGAGGTCATGGGTTCAATTCCCATCAGCAGCTCCAGAGTGTGATTTTTTTTGTTTTTTTGGAATAATATTATAAGTATATATAAAACAAAGGAGTAGCAATGGCAAAGGAAAAATTTTTAAGAACCAAACCTCACCTTAACATAGGTACCATC
>CAZBMI010000199.1:0-2859 GCA_964492885.1 uncultured Planctomycetia bacterium
TCCTTTGTCCGCCAACTCATCTGCGCGGGCAGAATCCATATCCAGCAACGCCAGTATAAGGTGCGTACGGGGCATTTTCGCGTGCCTTCTTATGGCCTGCTCCGCCTTGGAGCCTTTTCTTAAAAAATTATCCTTTACCAGGATACTTATTGTAGAACCGGGTGTGAGTTTATCGGTCTGATTAAGCTGTTTCTCCCGCAGCCTTATGGTTCTGTCCTGGATAATATCGTATCTTGCTTTTATGCCCACGGCTTTGTGATAGTCTTCATTAAGCATATCCACGCTTCCGGATGCTGCGAAATCAGCGGGAATACTATCCTTTAAAAACCTCAATGGCTTAAAAGCGGTCCTGCCCCCGAAATCATCTATCTCTTTGAATACAAATACCCACTTATCCAGCAGTCCTTTAAGCGCCTTGAAGTCCTGGTAAAAATCCTCTTCCCTGTAAAAAAGGTCCTCGTCGAATTTCTGCCCTGTCTCTCTTGCTAATTTATAAGCCCAGTGCGCTTTTGCTCCATATTCCCTGTCATAATACTTATCTTTACTTATAAGCTGAAATTCATAAAGCATGCCGCTGTCTTTGTCTTTTACGTTCGCGTGAAAGGCAATAATATCGTACCCGTCTTGTTCATAATCAGCTTTAATATCGCCTTTTTGATCTGTGCTCTCTCTGCCTGAAAACGGTATATGGGCGGCCAGCCATAAATCATCCTCGTTCTCAAAAATCATTGTTATTCCCAGTAAGTCTTCTATCTCTTTTATATCCCCGTTTATATTTCGGATAAAAGATTCATCATCCCCTTCGAAATTGCCTTCTTTCATTGACCTTATCTTTTCATACACAGAATAGACGCTTTTTAGCCTGGCTTTGATATCAGCCGATATACCGTATTCCTTCAGGCTCTTTTTAACCTTGACCTTTAGTTTTGCCAAATGAGCCAAAGCTTGAGCTCGGTTCATAGCAAGCCTGCGGTTTATAGCTTTCTTGACTTTCGCGTAAACCTCGGGTTTTCTTACTTTAAATGCAGTATCCCTGAAAAGTTCTGCCCAATCATGCCTGCCAAGCCTTTCAGCTAAAGGAGCGTAAATATGCATTACTTCACGATATATATAATCCTGCTGGTTCTTCCCCAGTTCTGGATAAGCCGTGAGAACTTTTAATTTATGCGCAAAAACCAAAAGCATTGCCGCAGGGGTTTCTGTCATCTGTATAATCATGTTCATCTGGTTCTGTATTGTACGGGTCCCGCCTTTTAGCGGGGGACGATATGGAATACTGCTTACTTCGGCCGCATTTTTAAGAAAATTGATAATATTGTTTATGTCTCCCCGGTTATAATCAGCCTCAGCGTAATCTTTGGATGAATTTAGCTCAAGCTCAAGATCTTCTATCCTCTTTTCGAGGCTCATAATATCGGTTAACCCGTCATCAAAGGTAGTAATAATCTCGACAAATCTATCTACATGCCTTAAATATGTTTCTGTTGTATCGAATCTCTTGTTTTGATAAAAAGCTTTTGCTATATCCACAGCCCATTTTGATTTATTTCCGTAAGAGGCCTTGATAGAACCGGATGATTGATTTTTAATCTCATCCGAAAGATTTCCGCCGGATGAACTTTTTACTGCAGACAGGCTGTAAGAAACGGGACGAAGAGCAAAGGCATTTGGCTGCAGGGCCGCATTTATAAGTATAACGCAAAGTAAAACAGATAACTTGTTATATCTATATATCATATTCACCGCCATAAGAGAAAGTGTTTAATAGCAATATTATATTTAATAATTTATAAAAGTATATCATAAGTTCGCATAAAAGTCAATCTGTGAAATAATTTGTGTAAAAATAAAAGGTGCCCTTACCAATATATCATAAGAGCACCTTTTTTAACTTTAGATATTATCTACTTATTAGTTTGCGGGCCTTCTTCCGGCACCAGGTCCGCCTTTTGGTCCGGGGGGATTGCCTTTGGGCCTGTTATCCCAGCGTTTCTTTTCTGCTTTCTGGACAATACCATCGTCATTCGCGTCTGCTTTTTCTTCCCATGGCCTGTTAACTTGAGCGGCATTACCTTTGGGCCTGTTATCCCAGCGCTGTTTCTCTGTCTGGTCAACTATACCGTCATTATTAGCATCCGCTCTTTTTTCCCACCGGGTATTAACAGCTGCTTTGTTACCTGTACCCGGTCCGCCTTTTGGTCCGGGAGGATTGCCTTTGGGTCTGTTATCCCAGCGTCTCTTTTCAGCTCCTTGGACAATACCGTCATTATTAGCATCCGCCCTTTTTTCCCATCGGCTATTAACAGCTGCTTTGTTACCTACGCCAGGGCCGCCTTTTGGTCCGGGAGGATTGCCTTTTCGGGCGCCTGCGCCAGGGCCGCCTTTTGGTCCGGGAGGATTGCCTCCTCTACGCCTGGCATACGCGTTGTCCAAGCCTCCGATAGCAAGACAAAGGCATATGCTTATAAAAAATAAGAATAATTTCTTCATACTGCCCCCTTTCTTTTATACTAAATATTTTATATTATATAATTTCAAGTTGCAACCAATTTTAAAAAAATGAATAAATATATAAAAGGCTGTCAACGCCCTCCATAATAAGGCATCCCCCTTCTGTCCGCATTAAAACAAGGGGCTTTTTTGTTAATCTCTCCCTTTCGCGGAGGCTGGTACTGCTGTTTGTAATCCGCAAGCTGCGCATGCCATACAATCTCGCAATCAGGAGTTACCTCCACAAACTGGCCGCATGAATCTATGATAAAGGTGTTGCCATTAGGAAGGCGGTGAGCTGCTCTTATAAAATAATAAGGCCCGCCATAACGCCATGTTGTTTCAGGATAGGACCATACAACCTCTTGC
>CAZBMI010000200.1:0-2851 GCA_964492885.1 uncultured Planctomycetia bacterium
GGTTATTATTAATATTCTTTATGCTTCTCTTTATGCAGAAAAGGCGCTCCTTTAAAGGGGAGGTAATATTGCTCTATGTTATTACCTACGGCATATTCAGATTCTGCATGGATTTCTTACGCGGGGATTTGATGCCCGTTTTTTACGGTTTTACTGTTACGCAGATTATAAGTATACTGTTTATATCTGCCGGAACAGCGCTTTTTACGCTTATAAAGATTATCAAAAAAAGACAAGATATATAATGCAGAGAAAAGTATTCCATCCCTCTTCCGGCGACAAAGGAAAGAGGCTCGATTCCTATCTCGCAGAAGAGCTTAAAGAAAATTATTCCCGCAGTCAGATAAAACGCCTGATAGAAAATTCTCTTGTAACCATTGCCGCCAGTCCTGTAAAAGCCCGCCACAAGGTATCAGAAGACGATGTTATTGAAGTTGACTTTCCCGAAAAGCAAGAGCCGGATATATTGCCGGAGAACATACCTATTGATATACAGTATGAAGATGACGATATAATAGTTCTGGATAAGCCCTCGGGAATGGTAGTGCATCCGGCATCAGGCAATAAAGAACACACGCTGGTGAATGCCCTTTTATTTCATACCGATAATGCTATTGCCGGTATAGGAAGCAGGTCCAGGCCGGGCATTGTCCACAGGCTTGATAAAGAGGTATCAGGCCTTATGATGGCAGCGAAGACGGAAAGCTCCTATTTAAAGCTTGTGCAGGGTTTTAAGGAAAGGTCGATAAAGAAGACCTACACGGCTTTTGTAAAAGGCATTGTTAAAAAGGACAGGGGCTCTTTAGGCCTTCCCATAGGACGCGCCAGCCGCGACAGGAAAAAGATGGCTGTCAGGTTCTTTAATTCAAAAGACGCGCTTACCAGATTCGAGGTATTGAAGAGGTTTAAGGATTATTCCAAGCTTCGCATACAGATTGACACGGGCAGGACACACCAGATAAGGGTGCACATGTCTTATATGGGGCACCCGATTATCGGCGACACGAAATATTCAGGGCCCTCTTTTAAGAGAATAGCGCTCTATGCCGCCCGGCTTGAATTCATCCATCCGGTTACGGGAAAGCAGCTATGCTTTGACATAGATATGCCCGAACCCCTCAAGCCGCTTGACGAATAATCAAACGCTAAATTAAGGCGATTCGGACTTTGGAGCAATTTCGCAGGAACGCTCAAAAACCCCAGCGTGGTTTTTTCGCTCTGCTTTTCTGCTCATTAAAACAGTTTAGCTATACGGAAAAACCGTGCCATTCGCAGAAAAGAAAGTCCTGCTGCAATTACTCCAAAGCCCGAATCGTCTTAATTACAACATAACTATTTTAAAGTATGCTGATATTTCAACAGATAAGCTCTTCGGGGATTGTATATTTCTAAATTTTAAATGATGCCCGCCTATTTTTATTTGACTTTATATGATTTAGACAATATACTATAAATAATAGTATAAGTTTAAATATGGAAAAAAATTTAAAAGCAATCATAATATCGGTTTTAGTCGTAATGTCAATAGGCGCGGCAGGGTGGTGTTTCGTGCTCTACAAATCCACTCTTAAAGAGCGCGTATTGACAGAGGATAATCTTTTTAGCGAAAAGGTTGCTAACAAGAAAGCGCAGGAGAAGCTCTCCAGGATAGAGAGGGAGAGGGACAACCTGCAGGACGCAGCCGATACCCTGCTTGAAAAAGCGCAGAGGCTTGAAAAAGAGTTATCAGATTACAAGAGCGGGCTCCGTACTTTAAAGAATAAAATATCCTCTATTAAGGCGGAAAATACCACTGTAAATAACAGTATAGTCGCAAGCGAATCCAAGATAAACAACCTGAAAAACAGAATCTCATACGTAGTAAAAGACACATTAAAAAAATCGGACAAGTTGACACTGCTTGACAAAACCAAAGACGCGCTTGAAGAGAAGTTACGCGAATACATAAAAAATCAACCTGCGAAAAAAGCACCTGCCGAAAAACAGGACTACCAAGGCGCCGGCCCGGCGGCCGGTCAATACGACGATACAGAATATGAGGCTGTTCCGCGCACGCCTTATGAATATGCGGATAAAACAGATGAGCCAGATAAGCCGGAGAGCGCAGTCTATGATATAAAATCTGCCGCCATAAAGCCTCCTGAAGAGCCGGAAGAGGTCTCAATAGAATATTCGGGCGAGGTCCTTACGATTAACAGGGAGTTCTCCTTTTTGGTTATAAGCCTCGGAAAAAGAGACGGTATAAAAGAAGGCATGGTTTTTAACGTTAAGAGGGATAACAGAAAACTTGGAGAGATAAGAGTAGAGACCGTCAGGGAGAATATTTCGGCAGCAGCCCTGATTGATAAACATGTGATTTCATCGATAAGGGCGGGAGATGAAGTTTTCCCGAGATACGGAAGGCTTAATGGATAGGAATAACCAGATTATAATTGCCGCGGTGCTTATCATAGCGCTGGTGTTGGCGCTTGCCGGATATTTTTATTTTCAGGTTACCAATGAGTCTGATATGATAAAGTCTTTAAACAGAGAGATCGCGGGTGTTTCCGCAAAACGAAATATTATTATAGAAAAAATAGAAGAGGCTGAAGCAGCCAGGGATAAACTCTCTTTGAGCCTTGAAAATTACAGCAAGCGTATACAGGCGCGTGAATCAGAGCTGGAGATTGTAAAGACAGACAAAGAACAACTTTTGTCGGAATTCCGCAAGAAGAACAGCGCATTGTCGTTATTAAAGGAGAAACTTAACGAGGTACAGATTAAGGAGGCCTCGTTAAAGGCTGACCTGGATCAGGGAAAGGCGGATAACGAGAGTATTACAAAAGCGCTCGAAGCCACAAGAAACGAAAAG
>CAZBMI010000201.1:0-2841 GCA_964492885.1 uncultured Planctomycetia bacterium
CCTTCTGCTTTCAATAACATCTATCGATACCTTAACGCGTCTACAGGGTCAACTCTGTATGCCCGACAAGCCGGTTATATACAACCCAAAAAGCTTATAAAGAGCGCCGCCACAATTATCACGGCTGAATCAATTACGCCTATCTTGACCGGAAGATAGTTTATACCATAATATACGCTTTCTGGCAATATCGGAAAACGAAATTTATCAAGTAAAAAAGATAACCCTATCCCTAAGACAGCGCCTGTGATAACGCCTATAAGCCCTATGATAGTCCCCTGAATAGAGAATATCGCTGTTATTGTCTTTCTGGTAGCGCCAACAGCCTTTAATATGCCTATATCCCTTCTCTTCTCAGTAACCATAACCGCAAGGGTGCTGATAATATTAAGCGCGGCTACGATTACTATGAGAGTCAGTATAACAAACATCGCTATCTTTTCAAGCCTTAACGCTGAAAACAGGTTTTGGTTAAGGTCCATCCATGTCCTTACCCGATACCCGGGCGGGAGTATATTCTTAAGCCCTGTTTTAACAAAAGAGCCGTATTTCGCGTTATCAATCTCCACGCCTATTCCGGTTACCTTCATACCCGTGCCAAATACCTCTGACGCTGACTCAAGACTTATATACGCCAGATTAAGGTCATACTCATACATGCCTGATTTGAATATACCCGAGACCTTAAACCTCTTAGGCCTGGCGACAACAGAAGTAAGCAGATTGAGCTCATCACCTACAAACGCGCCCAATGCCATAGACAGTTCACTGCCTATCAGGATACTTCCTTTATCAAGGTCTAAATCACCGGCATAGATATGCTCTTTTAATTTGGATGTATCTGTAATGTTTTTCATATCTACACTGCGTATCATCACTCCCTGAGACCTTGCGTCAAGATTCAGCACGCCCTGGCCCCAGATAAAAGGGTAAGAGCCTTTAACATGTTTTAAAGCGCCTGATTTTTCAATGAGCATGCGGCACTCTTTAGAAGATACGCCGTCATAACTTTCTATTATCATGTAAGGGTTCTGGCCTATTATCCTCTTCTCAAGCTCATTACCAAAACCGTTCATTACTGCTATAACAAGAATAAGGCAGGCTACTCCTACTGCCACGCCCAGTATTGACACAAACCCCATAAAAGAGACAAGCCGCTTTCTCTTTCTTGAAAAAAGATACCTTAAGGCTACTGTTATCTCGTATCTCATGGCTTAAGCTGCGGGAAGAGTATGACCTCGCGTATGGTTTCCTGGCCTGTAAGTATCATAACAAGCCTGTCAATACCAATACCCAATCCGGCCGCAGGCGGCATGCCGTACTCCAGCGCATGGACATAATCCTCGTCTATGGCCTCTGATGTCACTTTATCAATGGCAAGCTGGGCCTTAAACCTCTTCTCCTGCTCTTTCGGGTCATTGAGCTCTGAATAGGCGTTTGCTATCTCCATTCCTCCGATGTAAAGCTCAAACCTCTCGGATATGGCCGGGTTATCTTTGCGGGTCTTTGCCAGCGGACAGAGCTCTGTAAAATAGTCTGTTACGAATATCGGCTTTCCGTCATCTGATTTTGGCTCTATAAGCTCTCCTATTATATTAATAAGCTTTGTCTTGCTCAATTTCTTGACATTGCCTTCGAACTTTATACCTTTTTTCTTGAGTTTCTCTATCCAGGTATCAGCATCGTCATCAGTTGATATATCATAAAGGTTTTTCATTACATCCGCAAAAGAGACCTTTTTCCACGGGGGTGTAAGGTCTATGTTTTTGCCTTTATACTCTATGGTTGTCTTTCCCAGAATTTTTTTAGCTAAACCATATACAAGTTCTTCTGTAAGTTTTATAAGGTCATTATAATCAGCATAAGCTGTATATGCCTCGAGCATTGTAAATTCCGGGTTATGCCTGGGAGACACCCCTTCATTCCTGAATGACTTATTTATCTCGTAAACCTTCTCAAGCCCTCCTACAAGCAGCCTCTTTAGATAAAGCTCAGGCGCTATCCTAAGATAAAGGTCCTTATCATAAACATTATGGTGTGTCTTAAAAGGCCTTCCCGCGGCTCCGCCTGCTATAGGCTGTAACATTGGTGTCTCTACCTCAATATAATCCTTGCTGTCAAAAAATTTTCTTATACTGCTTATTATCCTGCTTCTTGTTATGAATATCTCTTTTGCCTCGTCATTGGATATAAGGTCAAGATAGCGCTGTCTGTAGCGTATCTCAACGTCTTTTAGCCCGTGCCACTTCTCGGGCAAGGCTCGCGTGGATTTAGCAAGTATTGAAAACGAATCTACTTTTACGGTAAGCTCGCCTGTCCTGGTCTTGAATAACTCGCCTTCCGCGCCTATTATGTCACCAATATCAAGAAGCTCTTTTAATGCCCATGACTCCTCACCGATAGCGTCCTTTTTGATATAAAGCTGTATCTTCGCGGTATGGTCTTTTATATCGCAAAAAAGGCTTTTTCCATGCTCTCTTAAACTCATTAACCTGCCCGCGGCCTTTATGCCGGCGCCTTCCTTTATTATACCTGCCTCAAAATCAGACCTTATCTTTAACAAAACAGCTGTCTTTTCAAAGCGCCTTCCGAAGGGCTCTATACCCTTGTCCTCCAGCGCCTTTACCTTGTTGTGCCTTGTTTTTAACATCTCTTCTGACATTATCTTAGACCTTTCCATTTTATTATAAGCCTAATTATTATATATAAACTATATACCTATGTCAATCATAACTTACCTCTTAGCAAGAACGGATCTTGCTGCGCTTTGGGGGGGGTTTTTGCAGGAACGTTCGCAACCCCGCCCCTTTGGGGAAAACTTGCAAAAAAAGCTATAATATC
>CAZBMI010000202.1:0-2839 GCA_964492885.1 uncultured Planctomycetia bacterium
TATTATATAGCAGGAGGTTCGGAGGCGTCTTCTAATTTAGCGCGCTTTGACGGTGTTGAATACGGCTACAGGGATGATAATCCAGCAGGACTTATCGATATGTATAAAAAGACAAGAGGCAGGGGTTTTGGTAAAGAGGCCAAAAGGCGTATCATACTCGGCACTTACGCTTTAAGCAGCGGATACTACGACGCGTATTACCTGAAGGCACAGAAGGTCAGAAGCCTTATAAAACAGGACTTTGATAACGCCTTTAAGCAGTGTGATGTCATATTGACCCCAACTTCCCCTGAGACAGCATGGCCAAAAGGCTTGAAGACAAAGGACCCCCTGCTTATGTATCTTTCGGATATCTTTACGATACCGGCTAATTTGGCAGGTATTCCGGCAATATCAGTGCCGTGCGGTTATGATAACAAAGGCCTTCCCGTTGGCTTACAGTTTATGGCAAAACACTTTGACGAAGAAACACTCATACGCGCTGCTTATACCTATGAGCAGCGCCCGTCTTTCGCGAAAAAGAGACCTATCCTATGAGCCGTTACCTTACTACGATAGGCTTGGAGATACACCTTCAGCTTTCTACGGCGACCAAGGCGTTCTGCGCCTGTATCAACACCTTTGGAGGAGAGGCTAATACTCATGTCTGCCCGGTATGCCTCGGCCTGCCGGGTTCTTTACCCGTATTAAACAGCAGGTACCTCAGGCATGCTGTTAAGGTTGCGCTTGCGTTGAATTCTGAAATATCCGGCAGGATGAAGTTCGACAGGAAGAATTATTTCTATCCTGACCTGCCTAAGAATTATCAGATATCACAATATGATATGCCTTTGGCTCTCGGAGGATATGTTGATATTATAAGCAATGGTAAGCTTAAGAAGATAGGCATAACCCGTGTCCACATGGAAGAAGACGCGGGAAAGCTTATCCATGACGATAAAGAACGTTTCAGCTATGTGGATTTCAACCGCACGGGGACACCCCTTCTTGAGATTGTAAGCGAGCCTGACATATCATCCCCTGAAGAGGCTTATCTGTACCTGAGGGCTATAAAATCGATATTAAAATACCTTGATGTATCAGACTGCAATATGGAGGAAGGCTCTCTTAGATGCGACGCGAACATATCGATAAGGCCCGGCCGGCAGAAAGAGCTCGGCGTAAAGGTGGAATTGAAAAATATGAACAGCTTTAAAGGCGTAAGAGACGCGCTTGCTTATGAGGAGAAGAGGCAGGCGAAGTCTCTTTCAGAAGGCGAAAAGATTACTCAGCAGACGAGATTATGGAACGAGGCGAAACAAGTCACAGAGCCCATGCGCGAAAAAGAACAAGCCCATGATTACAGGTATTTCCCCGACCCGGACCTCCTTCCCTTTAGCATAGAGGAGGCTCTGATAGAAGAGGCCCGTTCAGAGCTTCCCGAGCTCCCGAAGCAGAAGAAGGAAAGGCTTGTAAAAGAGTCCTGCCTGCCGGAATATGACGCGTCCATACTTGTTTCTGATAAGGCTTTGGCGGATTTCTTCGAATCATGCCTAAAGCTTTACCCCAAACCCAAGGTAGTAGCCAACTGGCTCATCACAGATGTGCAGAAGTATTTAAACGCCAACAATATCACAATAAGCGCTGTAAAGACCACGCCCGAGCACCTTACGGGAATGCTTAAGCTGATAGATAATAAGACCATAAGCGGCAAGCTCGCAAAAGAAGTCTTAAGCGGAATGCTCTCAACCGGGGATTCCGCGGATATTATTGTAAAGAAGAAGAATCTGGTTCAGATAACCGATGAGAATGAGATTGAAAAAATAGCAGCTGAAGTAGTGGAGGAGAATCCCAAGGTTGTAGATGACTATCTCTCGGGCAAGACAAATGCCATCGGTTTTCTTGTGGGCCAGCTCATGAAAAAGACAAAAGGGAAAGCAAATCCGCAGCTGGCCAATCAGATTATTAAAAGAAAGATAGAGCGGAAAAGGGCATGAGAAAAACCACCTTCCTGAAGATAGCGTTTATCTCGGCTGTCTTTTTAAACCCAGCGTGTATTTTTGCCTCAGAAGACAAAGCGGAAGAGGACCTGCTTACTTCTTCGCTCGCGAAAGAGGATATCTACTACGAACTGGGCCTTTTCGCGGATGCCGTCACAGTTATAGACGGTAATTACGTAAGAGAAGTCCGGCCCAGGGACATGATATACGGCGCGCTGGAAGGCATGGTCTCATCACTCGATTCACACAGCTGTTTTCTTACGCCCCAGGAGTATAAGGATTTAAGGATGGATACCTTTGGAGAGTTCGGGGGTATAGGCATAAGGGTAACGCTCAAGGAAAATACGCTTACGGTGGTAAGCCCTCTTGAGGGGACACCTGCTTATAAGGCAGGTATAATTTCCGGTGACAGGATATTGAAGGTTGATAATAAATCCACGGAAGGTTTTACCCTGGATGACGCTGTCGAGGCCCTGCGGGGAATACCCGGGACAAGGGTCAGGCTTACCATCATAAGAAAGGATGAAGACCGATTAAGGGAATTTACCATACGCCGTTCTATCATCAAGATAAAATCGATAAAAGAGGCCCTGATTCTGAAAGATACTATTGGGTACATAAAGATAGCTGAGTTCCAGAAGCGCACAGGCAGGGACTTAAGCAGGGCGCTTAAGAAGCTTATCAGGAAGGGGATGAAGTCACTGATACTCGATTTGAGGAATAACCCCGGAGGGCTCCTGCAGTCAGCTATCGCGGTATCTGAATTATTTCTTGAAAAACCCGGCATAATAGTATCCATAAAGGGAAAAGCAGACAAGAAAGACGAGGTCTATGAATCAGAGTCTTCCAGGGCTTATACG
>CAZBMI010000203.1:0-2786 GCA_964492885.1 uncultured Planctomycetia bacterium
AGCATACCTTCTATACGCAATAAACTTCAAACCCTTGTTGATGTCGGTTTAGGTTATATTGAGCTGGGACAGCCGGCTACTACGCTTTCAGGCGGCGAGGCCCAGAGGGTAAAGCTTGCTACAGAGCTTTCCAAGGTTGCCACAGGCAGGACATTATATATACTGGATGAGCCGACTACAGGCTTGCATTTTGCTGATGTGAAAAAACTCCTGTCTATTTTAAACAGGCTCGTTACGCAGGGCAATACCGTGCTGGTTATAGAGCATAACCTTGATGTAATAAAATCATCAGACTATATTATAGATTTAGGCCCGGAAGGCGGCGATAAAGGCGGCAGCGTAGTTGCCTGCGGTCCGCCTGCTGAGATAGCCTTTAGTAAATCCTCGTATACCGGCCAGTACCTGAAGAAAACCCTCCCTTAATTTTACATAAATATTCCTTTATGCTTGCAGGTAATTTTAGCAGGAACGCTCGAAAACCCCAGCGTGGTTTTCTCGCTCTGTTTTTCTGCTCATTTATACGGTTTAGCTGCATGGAAAAACCCTGCTATTGGCAGAAAAAAAGTCCTGCTCAAATGCAACGAAATACCCTTGGTGTGGCTGGAGCAGGGGCGTAAAATTTCCCCAGCGTGGAAATTTTACTCTGTTTCTTCTTCGCTCTCGCTCAACGCTGATGAAGGCGAACCCTGCCCGCTCAAAAGAAAAAAGCCCTGCTCCAGCCACACCAAGGGTATTTCTCATGCTTGAAGCTGATTTATAGCAGGAATACCAAGAATTGTTCTTTAACTTAGGGACGGGGTTTTTCTTATTGAAAATACATTTACTTAATGATATACTTAGTCTGCTATGAAACCTGTATTTAACCCCATAATAATAGTGATATTGTCACTTGCGTGCGCGCATGCCGGTTTCTGCGCTGACGAAGAGCGGCAATCTGTCCAGCAGCTTTTTCTTGCCAGAAAGGCCTTTGCCGACGGTTTATATGATTTAACAATAAAACAGGCAGGTAATTTTTTGGCATACCACCCGACATCTCCTGAAGCTGATGAGGCTATGATGCTGGCAGGCAAGTCATATTTTCGTAAGGGTCAGTACCCGAAGGCGTTGAGCAGATTCGAGGCGGTATTTAAGCTTGATAATTCGGAATTTAAAGATGATGCCCTTTACTGGTGCGCGGAGGTGAACTTCGCTGCCGGTGAATATAACAGCGCTATATCTTTTTATCAGAGACTTATAGACAAATACCCGCTTTCAATCTACATACCTTATTCATACTATTCAAAGGGATGGGCTTATTACAAAAAGGGTGATTTTAAAGAAGCCCTGCGGGATTTTCATAAGGTTATGGATGAATATCAAGATTCTAAGATATTCTCTTCCGCTGTTTACAAGGCCGCAGAATGCTATTATGATATGTCTAATTTTACTAAAGCCCTGGATACTATAGATTATTATCTTGAGAAGTTTCCTCTGGCAAACGAGACCAAGAACGCCCTCTTCTTAAAAGGGGAGATACTTTACAGGCTCGGGGATTATAATTCAGCTATAGCCGCTTATGAAGATTCAATTGAGATGGCAAGTATCGAGAAATGGATACCGCACGCTAAACTCGGAATAGCCTGGTCTTATTTCAGGTCAGGCAGGTATGACGATGCCCTGAAACAGTTTGAGAGCGTTGCCAGCGGGAACTCTTCAGGTGATAATATGGATAACGCGCTTTTCGGATTAGGGCGCTCTTATGGCGCGCTCGAGAGAAATGAAGAGGCTGTTGGCTGCTATGAGGAGCTCCTGGATAAATTCCCCGAAAGCCGGTATGCCAAGGACGCCTATTTCCAGAAAGCGGAATCCCTTTACAGCCTGGGCAGGTACAAAGACGCCGTAGGCGCGTACAAAACTATTCTTAAAAAATTCCCGGAAAGCCGTATTCTGCCTGAGGTAAACTATAACCTGGCCTGGACGCTGCTGCGCCTTAATAAGCCGGAAGAGGCAGTCGGGCATTTTGAGGAAGCGGAAGATTCTTCCGGTGATAATAACCTGAAAGCAAGTTCCATATGCCGGATAGGAGATATCTATTCCGACCTCGGTGAATATAAACAGGCCCAGCAGTGTTATGATAAAGTCCTTAATGAATACCCTGATAATTATTACGCCGATTACGCGCAGTACAGGATAGGAGAGATATTCGTTAACATGAATGAGCCCGCAAACGCCGTGATTACATTTAAGAGTTTTATGTCAAATTTCCCGGAGAGCAAACTGCTGGACAAAGCTGTATTCCAGCTGGGTAATATATATTATGAAGAAGGCAATTACGAAATGGCCCTTAACGAATATGACAGGATAATAGATGATTTTAAGGACAGTGAATTTGCGGACAAGGCCCTTTACCAGGCGGGAAGCTGTTATTATAATACAGGTGATTACGAGAAAGCTATAAGTATATTCAAGGGTATAGTTAGCAAAACCCCCGACAAAGAGCTTAAAAGGCTTTCCAGTTATGAACTCGGCTGGTGCTATTACAGGCTGGGCAAAGAAGACGTTGCTGTTAAGATATTCGATGATTATCTTACGAAATATCCTGACAGCGATATAACCGCTGATATCATATTCTGGTTCGCGCAGAACTATTACAATAAAGGCCTTTACGGCAGGGCAAGGGTGAGCTTAAACAGGGTTGTAGACGGTTTTCCAAAAAGCGCGCTTATAGATGACGCGAATTACCTCTTAGGATGGATATTGTATCGCGAAGGGAAGATGGACGAGGCTGTGGCGAAATTTAAAAGCGT
>CAZBMI010000204.1:0-2711 GCA_964492885.1 uncultured Planctomycetia bacterium
ACGGTAAGCTCTATCCTTTTAAACCCCATCTTAAAGACTTTCCGCTCAACAGCTTTTAATAGGCGGCTGCCCGCGCCTTTTCCCTGATAAGACGGGGATATTCCTATCTGCCAGAGAAAAAAAAGATGCTTATGCATCCGTGAGGCGATACCGAAGGCAAATCCCACAATTAAATTTTCCTCTTCGGCAATAAAGCAGGTATTGCCTGTATACCTGAAGATTATCCTGTAAAAATGCGCCCCGTAATTCTCCAGCGGTTTGCACTTTGAAATAAAACGGTATATCTTTTCAAATTCAGACTCTTTTGGATTGCGTATCCTCATGATAATCCCCTTATGACTGCTGTCCTTTTGCGTTTCTCTTTTATCTGGGCTTCGGAACCTATATCACCCCTGTAGGCAAATTCGCCTTTTATAAGCGAGACCGCTTTCTCTGTTATCTCATAAGCCTCTTCTATGGTACCGGCAGAGGCTGCTATGGCAATGCCTCTTTCACTGCCGGGATAGAGCATACCGTCTCTGCCCCGCCCGCAGCTGTAATATAAGCGCGCGCCTGTGCTGCGGATAAGCTCCTCATCAAATGATACGGGCAGAACAGAATCGAGTTTTTCAGGATAACCTTTAGGCACAATATACTTGCAGACAGAGGCCTTGTTTGAAAATTGCCATTTATACGCATTGCCGGTATTAAGACCGTCGATAACTTCACAAAGCGAGCCTTCGAAAGTAAGCATTGTATTTATCCACTCCGGATCACCGGGCCTGAAATTGAATTCTACCAGTTTTATGCCTTTTGAGGTAAGCATAAACTGTCCGTATAAAAACCCCTCGCAATAGCCGCCTGTATAATCGTAAAAACCGTCTGTGGCGGACTTTATTATTTCAAGCGCGCACCGGTAATCATCCTCGCTCAAAAAAGGCAGCAGAATGTTGTTATCATTGTAAGAGCCCATGCTCGCGGTGTTCGGGCCTTTATCGCCGGGTAAAAGTTTTTTAAAATCCTGCACGCAAGGAGTCGGGATTATGCTCTTGTTCTTTACCAGGCACTGGAGCGTAAATTCCTCGCCGTCTATACGCTCCTCCACCATAACCCGGGCAATACCGCTTTTATCGCTTTCGAGAACCTCGCGTATATAGGCCTGAACGTGGTTTTCATCTATGAGTTGATCCCCGAATACCTTTACGCCAAGGCCTTCTGCAAGGCCTATATATTTAACAGCCACCTGCCAATCATGGCTTTTGGCAAAATCTATCGCCTCTTGCGCGTTATCAAAGACCCCGAAACAAGGAACTGCCTTTGGGCAGTACTTTAAAAGCAGGTCTCTGGCAAAGGCCTTATCATACTCAAGCCTCGCGGCTGATGAGGTGGGGCCAAAAGCCCTTATGCCTTTCTTGCGCAGAATATCGACTGTACCCGAAGCAAGAGGGGACGCTGTTGTTATTAGGACCAGGTCTGCTGATACAGAAGCAGCGTAATCCGCGATACTGGCAGAATCTTTCAGCTCTCCTGTTCTGAATCCCTCAACCAGCCTTTTTATGCCCGGATTTTCTGTATCCATATAGGAGTAACAGGCACACCTTCCCCTTGCTGCAAGATTCTCGATTGTTATCTGCTCTTTTGCCCAGCTGCCTACTACAAGTACCCTGTTCATCTTTTTCCACTGTTTTTAAGTTTTCTTCTTCTCTTTATTCTTTCAGCCTCTTTGGGCACGAGAGAAATGGTCTTATCAATATTAGAAAGCAGCCTTACAATGCCGCCGGGATTATATTCCCGCGCGGGGTCAAGCTTCAGCTGCAAATCACATTTTTCACAATTTCGGTCGCAGAATTGCGGCAGATAAGAATCAGGCTCCTTATACACGCATATCGTGCCCTCATAATTACGAAGTATAACCTTGTTTGTTGACCATGAAACTATATAATAAGGCATTATGGGTATCTTGCCTCCTCCTCCCGGAGCATCGATAACGTATCTGGGAACGGCAAAGCCGCTTGTGTGGCCTATCAGGTTTTCCATTATCTCCATGCCTTTGCCGACAGGTGTGCGAAAGTGAGAAAGACCTTCGGAAAGGTCGCACTGGTAAAGATAGTATGGCCGTATCCTGTTCTCTACCAGCCTGTGCATCAGTTTTTTTATAATTCTGGGGCAGTCGTTTATTCCAGCCAAAAGTACAGTCTGGTTACCGAGTGGAATCCCCGCATCCGATATTTTTCTTAAATATTCTTCAGCCGTCCCTGTAATCTCTCTGGGGTGGTTAAAGTGGGTATTTATCCACAGGTTCTTATACTTTTTAAGCACTCTGATAAGGCTGTCGGTAATCCTAAAGGGCAATACAGCCGGCATTCTTGTGCCTAACCTTATTACCTCAACGTGTCGTATCTTGTTAACCTCCGAGAGAATCCAGTCAAGAAGGTTGTCTGAGAGCATAAGCGGGTCACCTCCTGAAATCAGCACGTCCCTTATGGAGTATGTCTGCTTAACATAATCGAGTGCCTTCTTTATATCCTTTTTTGTCAATGAATAGTTCCTGTCGCTTGTTTTGCGCTTTCGCGTGCAATGCCTGCAGTACATAGAGCATACATTTGTAACATCCAATAAGACCCTGTCAGGGTATCTGTGGATAAGCCCTGATACAGGGCTATCCTTATCTTCGCTTAGAGGGTCAGGCATGTCACATTTTGCCACTTCAAGCTCTCTCTTATCAGGAAAAG
>CAZBMI010000205.1:0-2680 GCA_964492885.1 uncultured Planctomycetia bacterium
CACGGATAGTCCACTGCCGGACTTCATCAGGGCCTACTGTAAAAAACGATATAAGGTTAAGCGCCTTTACGCACATCCTTGTAAGCGCGTCAGCGGAAGACTCCTCTATGCCGAGGGCCTGCAGAAACTGCTCTTTTTCGTCTTCTGTATCAAGAGACGCTATCTCGAGCTCTGCCTTTGCGCATACAGGTATCAGGTAAAGGTCTCTCTCCTTATATTTTTCCTCAATCTTCTTTATCGCTGTTCTCTCCTGTATGTCTTTTTCTGATATGTTAAGGACAACCAGTATCTGCTTAAAGGTGATAAACGGATAACTTGAGACAACCTTCTTCTCGTTCTCGTCTATATCCAAAGACCTTAAAGTAAGGCCTTTGTCAAGATGTTCTTTAAATTTAAGAAGCAATACCTTCTCTTTTTTTGACTGTTCGTCATTTACTTTTTTTATGTTGCCGTCTAAGCGTTCAAGGCGTTTTTCAATAAAGAGCATATCGCTCAAGATAAGTTCTGAATTTATTTTGTTTATATCCCTTAGAGGATCTACAGAACCGTCGATATGATACACAGACTCATCGTCAAAAGCCCTTACAACATGGCAGATTGCGTCCATCTCCGCGATATCTTTAAATATATCTGCCTTAGATATCGTATCTTTCTCTATCTTCGGAAGAAGCTCTAGCTCTATCCTCGGCCTTAGGTTCTTTTTGGGATTATACATCCCTACAAGCGTATCAAACCTTGGGTCTTTTATCTCGGCGATATTCTTTATAGCCTTACCGGAGGCCATATCCTTTTCTGTAAGAATATGGTTCGTAAGAACCTGGAAAAGACTCTTTTTGCCTGTCTGGGGCAGCCCTATAATGCCTATCTTCATTTATAATCCTTGCTTTCTCTGTTTTAAAAACAATCAGCTGTTTTTTTCTTCTTTTGCCTTTCTTGCGTCTTCGAGCACCTTTTCCGTAAGCGCGTTCGGGGCTTTGGCGTATTTTTCAAAATGCATAGAAGAAACAGCGCGCCCGCTGGTCAATGTACGCAGCGCTGAGGCGTACCCGAACATTTCTGAAAGAGGTGCTTCTGCCGAAACAACCTGCTGGCTGCCTTTTGCCTCCATGCCCATAATCTTGCCGCGCCTTGAGCATATATCTCCTGTTACATTGCCCATATACTCTTCGGGCGTTGTAACCTCAACAGACATCAGAGGCTCGAGTATAACAGGGGATGACTTCATAAAAGCCTGTTTAAAACACTCTGCAGCTGCTACCTTAAATGCCATTTCGGAGGAATCCACTTCATGGTACGAACCGTCAATTAAAGAAACCCTTACATCCACAACGGGGTAACCTGCGTATATTCCATGCTGCATGGCAGAGATTATACCTTTTTCAACCGCGGGGATATACTCTTTCGGTATAGCGCCTCCCTTTATCTGATTTGCAAATTCAAAACCCTTTCCTGACTCAACAGGCTCTATTATAATCTCGACATGACCGTACTGGCCTCTGCCGCCTGTCTGCTTCGCGTGCTTATAGCTGTGTTTGCACTCCTGCAGGATAGTCTCCCTGTAAGCAACCTTTGGCGCGCCTACCTCAGCCTCGACATTAAACTCATGCTTTAATCTGTCCACGATAATCTCAAGGTGCAGCTCACCCATTCCTGAGAGTATAACCTCATCAGTCTCCTGGTCCGTATTAACGGTAAAGGTAGGATCTTCATCTGCCAGCCTTATAAGGCCTTTGCTGAGCTTTTCCTGGTCAGACTTACTCTGAGGCTTTATGCTCAATGACATAACAGGCGCCGGAAACTCGATAGCCTCCAGGATAATAGGATTATCTTCATCAGAAAGGGTATCACCCGTCTTTGTGTTATCCAGTCCTATGGCAGCGGCTATATCGCCTGTAAATATATCCTCTCTTATCTCCCTGTCATTTGCGTGCATCTGCAGTATCCTGCTTACCCTCTCTTTCTTTCCGCGGGTAGCATTAAACACGTAAGAACCTGCTTTTAACGAGCCTGAATATACCCTGAAATATATAAGCTTTCCCATGTGCGGATCAGCCTGCACCTTAAAAGCAAGCGCTGAAAAAGGCTCATCATCACCGGGCTTTCTCTCAATAATCTCCTGGTCATTGTCAGGATTACTTCCTTTAATTGTCTTTGTATCCAAAGGCGAAGGCAGGTACATGTTGATAGCGTCAAGGAGCTTCTGCACACCTTTATTCTTGAATGCCGAACCGCACAGTATAGGAACTATCTTATTGGATATAGTACCCATGCGTATCGCGTTTATAAGCTCATCAGGTGTTATAGACTCCTCTGATTCAAGGTATTTTTCCATCAGGTTATCGCAAAGCTCGACAGCTTTCTCTACCATGATGTGATGATATTCTTTTGCCTGTTCTTTATACTCATCCGGTATATCTTCTACGTGGAAATTCTTTCCCATAGAATCACTGTCATATATATAGGCCTTCATCTCCATAAGGTCTATGATACCTTTAAAATTATCCTCAGCGCCTATAGGTATCTGCAATGCTATGACATGCGCGCCTAAATCCTTCTTTATAGCCTCTTTTACGGCAAAAAAGTCAGCTCCTACCCTGTCCATTTTATTAATAAAGGCGAGCTTCGGCACATCATACTTATTAGACTGGTGCCATACAGTCTCTGACTGGGGCTCTACGCC
>CAZBMI010000206.1:0-2668 GCA_964492885.1 uncultured Planctomycetia bacterium
ATTTATTATCGTCAGCTCCGCTCATCTTCGAATAGTCTGCTACAAATATAAGGTTTATAGGCGCGTCCGCGGCAAAATCTTGCTTACCGGTTATGCTGCGGATATCTTTATTTAAGACCAGTTTTAGTGAGTTCTGTTCAGGCTGGTAAAGGTAGAGGCCTTTTTTCATGGCTACATATATGTCTATTTCCTGTATATTGTGTGCTGAGGGTGCTGTACGCTTACCTGAATCCGGCCGGTTTATGCCAAATGCTGCCCATAACAGATCGGATAGCATCTGTTCTGATAGTTCTTTATCGCTAAAGGCGCGGACTGATTCTCTCTCTTTCAGGGCCTGCATTAAGGGTTTGCCGCCATTTGTCTGTGCTTTGGGGAGGCTTATTGTGCTTGATTGGCCTAACTCTGTCATTACATCCTGCTGCGCAATGGCATTTATTGTTGTTAAGCACATAATTATTATTAATATAAGGATTCTCATGACTGTATTCTCCTTGTTTATGTTTCTGTTGGTAGGCAGAATGAAATGTTACATTTTTAAATTGGTAAGATGTTACATTATCATATTGGGATTACGCGGGCAAATACAAGGCCTTTTTATGCGCTAATCTTTACCTTCTATCTGGCTGATTACATGCAGGCCGACCAGTCTCGCGATTAATACAGCCAGATATATCTGTCCTATTATAGCCTCCAGGCTTGACAGGACCATTGCTATCTCATCCGAAGCAAATATATCGCCGTAACCGGTTGTGGTCAATGTAATAAAGCTAAAATAGAACAAATTTGGAGTATTGTTACCAGCCGGCAGGGAAAAAGCCCCCTTATCGAAAGAATATATAAGGTAATAAAATAGTGCCCACAGAAAACCAATGAGCACATATACACATATTCCGCCGATTATTGTATCAGTGGTGACTTTTCTTACGTTAAAGAGCTTTCTGGTGATGAATACAATTGCCATGAGCAGAAAGACAGCGTATATTATGCTTGATATTATTGAAAATAGCTCCTTAAGATAAGGGACCTTTTCCAGGGCAAAAAAGATATCTGAGAGATATGCCAGAGCCGCGATAATTACGCAGATTATAAATATCCTTTTGCGTAACTGCAGGGCCCTTAAGACAAGTATAATTGATACAAGGAATATCAGGGGTACAATAGGGATAACGGCTTCTGATCTTTTAAGAAATGGATATAATAGAAAGCATGACAAAAGCACAACCAGAAGATGGACGAACCTATCCTTTATTAAGGTCTTTCCTTTTATATGCGGCATCTTTTAAGGCCTCATTTCTGTATAAGTATCATGCCTTTTTAATCAGCTGGATTTTTCTGTTTTATATTGCATGTATAAAAGAATAAAACCTATGACAGGGATTACAATATCGCTCCAGAATACAATTCCCGCGTTGCCGGCGGCGAAATTTTTTGCCTTAATCATCTGGTAGATATGGCCCCCTGCCGCGCCCCAGGTAAATAACGCGGGCCCGATAACAGCGGCAGAGCGGAATCCTAATCCTGACCAAAACGCTATGATGCCGATAACGCCAAAGCCTAAACTGGCGAAGCCGACTTCCAGCTGAAAAGGGCTGTTTGCCCAGCCTATAAACGCTGCTGAAGTCTCCTGGAAAAATACATGACAGACAAAATTATAGATAAAAGCAATGCCGATATTAAACAGCAGGTAGTAAGAGAAGAGTATTTTTATGGCTGTTGCCTGCTCAAGCGGTTTCGGCTTTCTCGCAAGCGATACCGCAGCAAATATGAAACCCAGTACTAAAAACGTAAGAGTAAAGTTACTCATAATAAAAGTAATGAATTTTTCCATAATCCCTTCCGTTTTTTTACTGAGATTAAAGCTAATGCCTTTACTGTTTGCGCCGCAATTAAAATTATATCCCGCGGATAATAGCTTGTCAACCGATTAAGGGCTGTAAGCGCATATTGGTCGTCAATGCATGTCCCGGTTTTTAAGCTTCTCTGGAAAGAAAATCAGAGGGATAAGCTGCTTTTAGCGCGGATTTGAGCGCTTTTTAAAGGGGGAGCGTGGAATTGCGCAAGCATCAAGTCTTAGCAAGAAACTGTTTTATCTGGCCATGATTGCCGGCGAGTATCGCAATACACTTCTGTTTTTCTCTTCTTAGCACTATGCGAATATCAGACTCTATGCCAGCCTCATAATATGGCTTTTGAAGCTGTTTATAGAAGAAGCCTGAATCTATATTTTTGGCTACGTTAATGTCGCAATTACTCTCATAATAGGCCTTTAGGCACCTTAATATTGCAGCTGCTATTCTTTTTTGCTGAACTCCCAGGCGTTTTAAGCTTCTTGTAAGCGATGGCCTATAATAAAGAAACAGCGGCATATCTTTAACCGGTTTTGTCCAGTTTCCTGATGAATTTATCAGTTACCTTTTTCTCTCTGCCGTGTTCTTTCTTTGCAAGGGCTTCCAGTTTTGCATGTTCGTCTTTGCTGAATACACGCTCAGATACCTCTAATGGAATAAGTTGTATGCTGTTGCCGCATACTACCACGTTGAACATATCCCCTTCATGCAGGCCTAAAATGTTTGTTATCTTTTTAGGTATGGTAATCTGATTTTTTGTTTTCATTGTGATAGTCATCTTTATCACCTCCACTATAAATATACACTATAGTTGGAAAGTT
>CAZBMI010000207.1:0-2651 GCA_964492885.1 uncultured Planctomycetia bacterium
CGTCGCCTTTGGCTACTCGCAATGACATTGTATAAGTCATTGCGAGCGAACAAAGCAAGCGCGGCAATCTCACGCGACTGTAAGTTGCATCACCTCAGCAGGACAAGGTCGCCTGCCATTATCTTTTCATGAAACCCGCTGTCAAGCCTTAACTTCAATGCTCCGTCTGAGTCAATATCAATCGCCTCTCCCTCGATTGTTTGATGCATAGAAACCACTTTTACCCTGCGGCCCAGAGTAAGCGAAAGATTCATCCACTCCGTCCTTATCGGAGAAAACCCTTTATCCTTAAATAAAAAATAATTCTCTTCGAAACTCTCCATTAAAACCTTAACAAACTCCGGCCTTGAAACAGGGTGTTCTGCCTCAAGAAATACGGAAGTAGCCTCTTTTGGCAAATCATGTTCTTTTGCTGTCAGGTTCACCCCAATGCCTACTATCAGGAATTTTACTGAATCAGACTCCGCTTCCATCTCCGTAAGGATTCCGGCTGTTTTTTTATCGTTTATAATAATATCGTTAGGCCATTTTATAAATGCCTGCGCGAGCGCGTATTTTCTGATTGCCTGCGCAACACTTACAGCTGACATCAGCGTAATAAGAGGGGCTTCGAAAGGCGTTATTTCAGGTTTTAATATAATAGAAAGATACGCGCCTTTTCCCTTTGGCGATACCCACTCACGCGAAAGCCTGCCCTTTCCTTTTGTCTGTTTTTCAGCTATGATTATTGTGCCCTCTTTCGCTCCTTTTTTAGCTAAATCATAACCTACTGTATTTGTTGATGTTACAGTATCATAATACCTTATATCCTGCCCTATAACGCGGGTCTTTAATAACGGTGAAATCTCAAATGAGTATAATTTATCAGGTATTTTTCTTAAACGGTAACCTAAATGCGGAACAGCGTCAAAGCCATAACCGAGAAGGCGAAGCTTCTCGATATGTTTCCATACAGCCGAACGGGTAATATTAAGCGCCTTGCTTATATCTTCTCCTGATAGATAATCATCCGGGTTTTTCCTGAACAGCTTTAAAATTTTCTCTTCCATCAACTTAATCCTTACAACTTAATACTTAATTCTTCTTCTTGGCGCCCTGCAGCTTCTCTATCTCATCCCTGAAATACGCTGCTTTTTCAAACTGTAAATTACGCGCCGCGGTCTCCATCTCATGCTGGAGCTGTGCCAATACTTCATGCAGCTGATGCTCATCTTCAGTCTCGCCGGCTGATTCAGCTACAATCTCTTCTGATTCACGCAGGCTCTCTATGCTCTCTCTGACAGCCTTTTTTATACTCCTGGGCGTTATGTTATTCTTTTTGTTGAACTCTATCTGGTTGTCTCTCCTGCGTGTGGTTTCATCTATAGCCTTTTTCATTGAACCTGTTACTCTATCCGCGTACATGATAACCCGGCTGTTTATATTCCTGGCAGCCCTTCCCGCGACCTGTATAAGCGACGTAGCGCTTCTTAAAAAGCCTTCCTTGTCAGCGTCGAGTATGCAGACTAGCGATACCTCCGGCAAGTCAAGGCCTTCCCTTAGAAGGTTCACCCCTACAAGGCAGTCAAATTCGCGTTTTCTTAAATCCTGCAGTACCTTAACGCGCTCAATCGCGTCCATATCAGAATGCATATATTTTACATCAAGGCCCATCTCGTTAAGATACGCGGACAAATCCTCGGCCATGCGTTTTGTAAGCGTAGTAACAAGCACGCGCTCCTTAAGTTTGGCGCGTTTTCTTACGAGCGCTATTATATCGTCTACCTGGTTCTTTGAGGGCCTTACTATTATCTCGGGGTCTAATAAGCCTGTTGGCCGGATAAGCTGTTCGACAATTTGTTCAGACTTCTTCATTTCGTAATCAGCAGGTGTAGCTGAAGCAAATACAACCTGCTTTGCAAGAGTTTCGAATTCATTAAACCTTAAAGGCCTGTTATCAAGGCATGAAGGAAGCCTGAAGCCATGTTCAACAAGAGTCTCTTTTCTTGAGCGGTCCCCCTCGTACATACCGCGAATTTGAGGAATCGTAACATGAGATTCATCAATAATAATTATAAAATCCCGGGGAAAATAGTCTATCAGGGTATATGGCCGTGAACCGGGCGGCCGGCCTGAAAGGTGGCGTGAATAGTTCTCAACACCACTGCAATAGCCAATCTCTTTTAGCATCTCCATATCGTAGTTGGCCCTGGATTCAAGCCTCTGTGCCTCCAGGAGTTTGTTCTCTTTTTTAAGCGTTTTTAACCTCTGTCTAAGCTCATCTCTTATGGTAACAAGCGCCTTGTCAATCCTGTCTTTTGTGGTAACAAAATGCTTTCCGGGATATACGGCAACCTGGTTGAGAACCTGCTTTGTGTCACCTGTAACCGGGTTTATAATACTTATTCTCTCAACGCTGTCATCAAAGAGCTCTATCCTTATGGCGTCCTTTTCATATGAGGGAAATACCTCTATTACATCTCCCCTTACGCGAAATTTTCCGCGGATAAAATCTATATCATTTCTCTCGTAATGGATATTAACCAGGGATTTTAATATATCCTCACGCGAAATCTTCTCTTTCTTTTTGATGAAAAGAAGCAGTTCTCTGTATTCTTCCGGAGATCCTAAGTTGTATATACAGGATACGCTTGATACTATAATAACATCCC
>CAZBMI010000208.1:0-2619 GCA_964492885.1 uncultured Planctomycetia bacterium
GCAAGTCTCCTTGGGGGGGGTTCCGCAGGGCTTTCTTTTCTGTGGATGGCAGGGTTTTTCCATGGCGCTAAACTGTATGAATGAGCAGAAAAGCAGAGTGAGCAAGCCTCGCTGGGGCTTGCGAACGTTCCTGCGGAAACCGCCCCAAGGAGACTTGCAATACCGATAAACTTTAGGAGCGACTGAGAACTATTGCCTGTTTTTATTTTTCTTTTGATTTTTACTGCTGTAATATGGTATAATTTTGCCTCTTACACTTAAACTGAATACTACATACAGAAAAAGGAGTCTTGGGGTATGCTTACCATAAAAAGGGCTTTAATAAGTGTTTCTGATAAGACAGGCCTTGACCTGCTCGTAAAAGAGCTCAACAGGCATGGGGTAGAGATAATTTCCACTGGAGGGAGCGCGCGTTTTATAGCCTCCTTAGGCATAGACGTCAAACCGGTCGAGGATATAACCGGATTCCCGGAGATGCTTGACGGCAGGGTAAAGACACTGCATCCGAAGATACACGCGGCGCTTCTCGGCCTTCGCTCTAACCCCGGGCACATGCAGCAGCTTCAAAACCACAAGATAGAGCCTATTGACATGGTGGTTGTGAATCTCTATCCTTTTAAGAAGACTATAGAAAAACCCGGTATAAGTCTCGCGGAGGCGATAGAGAACATAGATATAGGCGGGCCTTCCATGCTGCGTTCAGCCGCGAAAAATTACATTTCAGTTGCCGTTGTCTCAAGCCCGGGACAGTATGAGGCCGTAATGCATGAACTTGATACGAATAACGGGTCTGTTTCCCGGCAGCTGCGTTCCCGGCTTGCTGCTGATGTCTTTGCGCTTACTTCCGGGTATGACAGCCACATAAAGAATTATTTAAAAAAGGCCCCGGTTTCCCGCCACAGGCCTTCATCGGATTCTATATTCCCTGATGAGTTTTTACTCCGCATGGACAAGGCCGAAGATTTACGCTATGGAGAGAACGCTCATCAGAAAGCGGCATTTTATAAAGATACGGCATCGCACGAGACGTCGGCGTCAAAAGCAAAACAGTTCCATGGCAAGCCGCCTTCCTATAATAATATAATGGATCTTGTTGCCGCGCTTGAAACCGTTAAGGAGTTTGATGATGAGCCGGCTGTATGCATCATAAAACACGCTACTCCCTGCGGAATAGCAACAGCAAATACCCTTACAAAGGCATATACCGACGCTCTCGATTCGGACAAACTCTCCGCGTTCGGAGGTATAATAGGACTTAATAAGAAGGTTGATGTAAATACGGCAGAGGCTATTTTAAACGCGGGCTTTACAGAGTGCGTAATAGCTCCCGGGTATGAGCAGAACGCGTTATCAAGGCTTACAACAAAACCGAATCTCAGGCTGTTGAGCATTGACGCCATAGGCAGAAACAGGGATATGGATGAGTTTCACTTAAGGAAGGTTACGGGGGGGCTTCTCCTTCAACAGAGGGATCTTGCGGGGCTTGACCGTTCGCAACTGAAGATTGTGACCCAGAAAAAGCCGACTCCCGAAGAAGTCGATTCCCTGGTATTTGCCTGGAAAGCCGTAAAACACGTAAGGTCCAACGCCATTGTCCTTGTGCATGATACAAGAACAGTGGGCATAGGAGCGGGCCAGATGAGCAGGGTAGATTCCGTGTTTATGGCTATACACAAAGCGAAGGATAAGGCTGATGGTTCTGTCCTTGCCTCGGACGCGTTCTTTCCCAAAGAGGACGCCATAGAAACAGCCGCGAAGGCCGGCATAAGTTCTATAATACAGCCCGGAGGCTCAAAGGCTGATGATAAGATTATAGATGCCTGTAACCGCAGTAATATATCAATGGTATTTACCGGTATACGCCATTTTTACCACTAATTAAAATGGATTATCAAAAAAGCCTGCGTTACCTGGAGAGACTTACCGATTATGAGAAGATTTCAGGATACAGATATGCGGGTTCATACGATTTAAAAAGGGTAAAAAACTTACTTTGCTGTATCGGCAACCCGCATAAGAATTATCTTTCAGTTGTTATATCAGGCACAAAAGGAAAAGGCTCATGCGCAGCTGTCTTGAATTCCGTATTAAGCGCCGCTTCTGTAAATACGGGTCTTTTTACTTCACCGCACCTCTTTTCAGTAAGAGAGAGAATAAGAGCGGGTAATGCCCCTGTACCAAAAAAGAAGTTCGCTTATGCTGTTTCGCGGGTTAAAAAAGCTGTATCAAAAAACAGGATACAGGGGGTAACTTTTTTTGAGGCGCTGACAACCGCGGCGCTCTTATATTTTGGCGAAGAAAAAATCAGCATAGCTATACTCGAAGTCGGATTGGGCGGCAGGCTCGACGCGACAAACGCGGTAGAGCCGCTTATAACAGCCATAACCCCGATAAGCTATGACCACACACAGCTTTTGGGCAGCTCCCTTAAGAGTATAGCGCGGGAAAAATGCGGGATTATTCACGAACATTCCTCTGTGGTTACCGCTTCGCAGGAGCCCGAGGATTTAGTTGTTATCAAAAAGACCCCGCGAAAAATAGACGCGGGATTGCTTATCTACGGCAAGGCAATAGTGGGGTATAATATAAAGGTGTCATCATCCGGAACAGTAATCCGCC
>CAZBMI010000209.1:0-2585 GCA_964492885.1 uncultured Planctomycetia bacterium
ATGGAGGCAGGACAGGCATCTGTCTCTATGCTCCAGCGCAGAATGCGTTTAAGCTATACACGCGCGGCAAGAATTATTGACAGCATGGAAGAAGAGGGCCTCATAGGGGCTTACTGCGGTTCAAAACCACGCGAGATACTTGTTGACCGCGAGGAGTACCTGGGCATAAAGAAAGAAGATGAGAACGCAGAAGATACAGCTGGTGAAGGGGCTGTGTAGTTTTTAAAAAGGAACCATGTCTATAGGAAGCCAATTAAAGAAAGCCCGCGAAAAAAGGCAACTGACTCTTGAAGATGTATACAAGCATACAAAGATACTTCCGGAGATGCTCTCCGCGCTTGAGCAGGATAATTTCGCCAGAATATCAAACCCTATATACCTTAAGAGTTTCTTAAGGGAGTACTCATCATATCTCGGGCTTGACGCAAAGGCAATAGTCGACGAGTATAATAAGACAAAACCGAAAAAGCCTGTTGAGGGCCCTAAAGAGCCTACGCCCGGAAAAAAGTCCGCTGAAATCAACATAGATACAGCTAAGATTATGCGGGCGGCCAGGCTTATAGTGTTTTTTATCGCGATAGCCCTTTGCCTGGTTTTTCTTTTTAAGGCGTCGGTTTTTATAAAAAAGGGTTTTTTAAATTGGCAGAAAAAGACTTTTACGAAAGAGGGACTGAAAAGGCCCGTAGAAAAGAAAGCAGAGGTTAAAGATAATAATCAACCTTCCTCTCCCGCAAAGGTTAAGAAGAAACAAACCCTTGTTCCAAAAAAAGAGCCTGAGCAAAAAAAGGCCGAACCAAAGCCCCTCATAGCCGAGGGCGAGAAACTTGAGTTAACCATAAAGACTACGGATGAGGTCTGGATAGAGCTTAAGAGCGACAACAAGATAGTCTTTAAGAACGTGCTAAAAAAAGACGCGGAAGAAACATGGCAGGCAGATGAGAATTTCGAGTTATGGACAGGCAATGCGGCGCATATGAATTTAACGTTAAACGGACATGATATCGGTTCTCCGGGGGCAGGTGTTGTAAAAGGTTATATTATAGACAGCAAGAGCGTTAAACAATAATAACGAGAGGAAAATTTTTAAGGTTAAATATAAAATCGGAACTTTTGGGGATTCCGATTTTTTTATCTTCCGGAAAATATTCTAAATCATGAAAAGCCTTGAAAAGACAAAAATATCCATTATAAGTTTAGGCTGCGCGCGCAACTTAGTCGATTCCGAGGTAATGGCAGGCAAGCTGGTATCAGCGGGTTTTTCGCTTAAATGCGAGGCTGTTGATTCCGACGCCGTAATAATAAATACCTGCGCTTTTATTGAAGAAGCCAGAAGAGAGTCTATAGAGGCCGTATTAAAAGCAGCAGGCTTAAAAAAAGACGGTGTTATAAAAAAGGTTATTGTCACAGGCTGCCTTGCCCAGCGCTATCCTAAAGAGCTTAAAAAGGATATTCCTGAGATAGACGCGATCCTCGGAGTGGATAATTTCAGGAACATAACAAGGGCTGTTAACTCAATTTTTAAAGATAAGGAATTTATATCAGTAAACCCGCCGGAGGCGATATATTCGCATAAAGACCCGCGTCTTATATTAACCCCGCCGCACTATGCCTACGTGAAGATAGCCGAGGGCTGTTTAAACCGCTGCAGTTACTGCGCTATATACAATATACGCGGAAGGTTAAAGAGCAGGCCTGCCTCGTCGATATTATCCGAAATAAAACTGCTCTCCTCCTCCAAGGGCTTATCAGAGCTTAATATCATCGCGCAGGATACGACATCATACGGTATTGACAGGTATGGAAAGAAGGCCTTAGGCAAGCTCTTAAAAGATATCTGCAAGCTAAAACCCGCGCCCTGGATAAGGCTCTTATATACGCACCCAAGGCATTTTACCGATGAGCTTATCGATATCATTGCCAAGGAGCCGCTTATCTGCAAATATATTGACCTTCCGATACAGCATATTAATGACAGGATATTATCCAGGATGAACAGGAGGATAACGCGTAAAAGCATAGAGAAACTTATCAGGAAGATAAGAGGCCGTATTCCCGGTGTCGCGTTAAGGACGTCGGTAATAGCGGGCTTTCCCGGAGAGGATGAGAAGGATTTTAAAGAACTGCTTGGGTTTATAAAAGATACGCGCTTTGAAAGGCTCGGGTGCTTTATATATTCAAGAGAGGAAGGGACCCCTGCGTATGATTTCAAAAAACAGGTAAGCAGAAAGGTAAAGACAAGGCGTTTTGACATGCTTATGCAGCTTCAGCAGGAGATATCAGAAGAGGTAAACAGGGCATTTTTGGGAAAACAACTTAAGGCGCTTGTAGAGGCCGGGCAGGAGAATAACCTTTACGCAGGCCGAACGCAGTATGACGCGCCTGAAGTTGACGGCCTTGTCTATCTGCGCTCAGAAAAAACTCTTAAGACAGGGTCTTTTGTTGATGCCGAGATAACAGACACGCTTGAATATGACCTGGTGGGAGTTGTGCATAAGAATGGAGAAAGAAGATGAATCTGCCGAATAAACTCACGGTATCGCGTATTGTCATGACATTTGTATTTATGTTCTTTTTGTTTACGCACT
>CAZBMI010000210.1:0-2580 GCA_964492885.1 uncultured Planctomycetia bacterium
TATCCATATAATACCCAAAAGAGAACCGGCGATATACCTCGGCAAGTGTCTGTACAGGGGCAGCCTGCAGGTGATAAAGACAAAAAAAGGCCTGCTAAAGGCGGTAAACGTTGTCGGGCTTGAGGATTATGTAAAAGGAGTTCTTTATCATGAGATTTCACACCGCTGGCCCATGGAGGCTATAAAAGCGCAGGCTATAGCCTCAAGGACATTTGCCCTCTACCAGGCACGGCAGAACAGGAATAAGGATTACTATCTTACCGCAGACGCCAGTTCCCAGATGTACAGGGGTGTTTATGCTGAAAAGTACCGTACCAGTAAGGCAGTTGACCAGACAAGAGGAGAGATTCTTTTCTGGAAAGGCACTTTCCTGCCGGCTTTTTTTCACGCGACCTGCGGGGGCCATACTGAAGATGTAAGGCAGCTCTGGAATGTAAACGCAAAGCCTCTAAGGGGAGTCAAATGCGGGTATTGTGAAAATTCACCGCACTTTTTATGGCAATGCGAGCTTCCTGTTTCAGACATCGAGCATAAGCTTAATAAAACAGGATGCAAGATTTCCAAAATAGGTTCTATCAGGATACTGGGGAAGGACAGGTCAGGCAGGATAACAGAACTTGCCATCAGGGGAGAAGAGTCAAAAATCAAGCTCAGCGCGAAAGACTTTCGCAGCATATTAGGGGCCAGAGCCATAAGAAGCACTGATTTCAGTGTTGATATAAGAGGTGATACCGCCTATTTTAAAGGTAAGGGCTGGGGGCATGGAGTCGGGATGTGCCAGTGGGGGGCTTTTTCAATGGCAAAAAAAAACATGAGAGCAAAACAGATATTGAGTTTTTATTATCCCGGGTCAGAGATAGTCAGGCTTGAGGAATGAATGTTACAAAGGCTGCGACGGTTTAGACAGGTTGAACTTTTTAACCTTTTAACTTTTTTAACTTTTGAACTAAATTTAAGATAAAAATGAAACTTACGGATTTTGATTATACCCTTCCAAAAGAACTTATTGCGCAATTTCCCGCAAAAGAAAGAAGCGGTTCCAGGCTTTTGCTGCTTCGCAAAGGAACTCCTCTGTTAGAGCACTGCGTATTCAGCCAGCTTTACAATTTTTTAAATAAGGGCGATCTGCTTGTGCTTAACAATACCAGGGTATTAAACGCAAGGCTTACCGGTAAAAGAGAGGGGTTCCGGGGGAAAATAGAGGTTTTGCTTATTGACAGAATGAGTGACGATACTTATACCTGCCTGGTAAAACCTGCCTACAGGTTTAGAGACAACACGAAACTGGTATTCGCGGGAGGGCGCATAAAAGCAGAGGTTATTGGCAGCAAGGATAATTTTAAACAAATACGCTTTTTTAGCAATGGGGATATCTCTGCTGAGCTGGATTCGGCCGGAGAAGTTCCCCTGCCGCCTTACATAAAGAGAGAACCCGTAGAGCAGGACAGAGAAAGATACCAGACCGTTTACGCCGCAAAAAAAGGAGCTGTTGCCGCTCCTACGGCAGGTCTTCATTTCAGCGATAAGATTTTATCCGAGATTAAAGCCAAGGGCGTTGAGACAACCTGCGTTACCCTGCATGTAAGTTATGGTACATTCAAGCCTGTTACAAGAGAAGATATATCAAGCCACAACATGCACAAGGAGTACTTTGAAATATCTAAATTATCAGCAGAGATGATAAACAGCGCGAAAAAGAGAAAAGCAAGGGTTGTAGCTGTCGGCACTACTGTCTGCCGCGCGCTTGAATCCGCGGCAACAGGCCCCGGTAAAATAGAAGCTGTAAAAGGGCGGACGGGCCTGTTTATATGCCCTGGTTACGAGTTTAAAATTATAGACGGGCTTCTTACAAACTTCCATTTTCCGCGCACAACACTGCTTATGCTTGTGGCGGCTTTTCACGGAAAGGATAATATCATAAAAGCCTACAAAGAGGCTGTAAAAGAAAAGTACCGTTTCTACAGTTACGGTGACGCGATGCTGATAGTTTAAGCGCGCAAGAGCGCAAAGCGTAAGTTACAAAAGTTACAAAGGTTAATTAAGGTTACAAAAGTTGCGGACGTTTTAGAAAGTTGAACTTTTTAACTATTGAAGCATGAATTCAAAACCATGTTCAAACTCATCAAAGATGATAAACAGACAAAAGCGCGGCTTGGAAAGATTACTACTCCTCACGGAGAGATAGATACCCCCAGCTTTATGCCTGTAGGTACTGCGGGGGCTGTCAAGACATTAACCCCCGAAGAGGTAAAGGCTTCCGGTACGCAGATGATATTATCAAATGCTTATCATCTGTTTTTAAGGCCGGGCGCGGATATCATAAAGAACGCAGGAGGCCTTCATAACTTTATGCACTGGCACGGGCCTATCCTGACCGACAGCGGAGGTTTTCAGGTATTTTCACTTGCCCAGCTAAGGAAGATTAAAGGTGACGGCGTTGAGTTTCAGTCGCACATAGACGGCTCCATGCATTTTATTACACCGGAATCTATAGTGGAGTTTCAGAATGTTTTAGGAAGTGACATAATGATGGTGCTTGATGAGTGTGTTTCATATCCTTCTCAAAGGGATTATGTCAAA
>CAZBMI010000211.1:0-2573 GCA_964492885.1 uncultured Planctomycetia bacterium
AGTCAGGGGCCATAATACACGCCTTTGTCGGAGAGAAACTTCCGTCAAAAGAATGTATAATGAATCTCGTTGAAAAGACTTTCAACAATACCCAGGCTGCTCAGCTTACTATATCCCCTGAGTTTACCATATGCAACTCCTGCCATACCAAAGATAACGGTTTACGGGAGGCCTGCTCAAACTGCAATTCCGATGATGTATACGGCATGACGAGGATAGTAGGCTATTACAGCCGCGTAAATAACTGGAACAAGTCAAAACTGGGCGAGCTTTCCGACAGAAGGGCCAATCCTTCGAACTATTCAGTGGCATAAATAAGGAGCGATAGCATGAGGATAAAGGTATTCGGCAAAAAGAACTGCGCAAAGTGCGAGACAACAAAGAATAAGCTTAACCATTTTATTAACAAGAACAATTACGGCGATACGGCAATTCTGGAATTTCATGATATGGATACTGTAGACGGATGCGCCGAAGGCGCCTATCACGACGTACTTAAGATTCCCACAACACTTATAGAGAAAGAGGAGAGTATTCTGGCCCGTTGGGAAGGAGAGGTCCCTAAAAGCGAGGATTTTAAGCTTCATTTCGAATAATGGATACACTAAGCATTCCTGTAATAAAAGGTTTTCAAGAGGTGACCCTGATAGACTGGGAGAAGACGATATCTTCTATTATATTTTTACCAGGGTGTAACCTAAGGTGCGGGTTCTGCCATTCAAGCGCTCTTGTGACAGGCACGGACACGCTTGATTCGATAGAATTTTCCGATATAAAGGAATTCTTAAGAAAGAAGAAAGGCTGGATAGACGGTGTTGTAATTACAGGAGGCGAGCCCCTGCTTGAGAAAAAGGCGTTATTCAACCTGATAGAGGCTATAAGGGGCGAGGGCTTCGCGATAAAAATAGATACTAACGGCACAAAACCCGATGCGCTGAAAGAGCTTATAGACACGCGCCTTGCGGATTATATAGCAATGGATATAAAGACATCTTTTGATACTGAAAAATACAGAAAAGCAACGCGCGTGGATGTTGATGTAAATGATATTATCGCTTCAAAGGATATACTGCTTAATTCGAATATTGATTATGAATTCCGGACAACAGCGGTTCCGACGATAGTAGATAGTGCTGACATAGCTGAGATAGCCCAATCAATCGAAGGGGCAAAGAAGTATTGCATACAGCAGTTTGTCCCGAGAGACCCTATCGACAGGGCCTTTCTTGATATTGAACCTTACGCCAAGGGCGAGCTTAACAATATGGTTTCTATAGCGCGGGAATACTTAAAAAACGTAAGCCTTAAAAACAGTTAACGCTTAATATCTATTAAGACAAATTATCCCGAAGGCCGGCTCTTTTCTTAAGCTGTGTAAACCAGTCCTCGAACTTCTCTCTCTTTTTCTTCTCCAGCAGGTCTTTGCCGAAGGCTTCTTTCTCTTCCTCGAACTTCGCATTGTCCACAGGTTTTATGGAATCCGTCCTTATTATGGCGTAACCTTTCCTTGTTTTTACAGGCCCGCCTATTTCGCCTTCTTTTAAAGAAAAGGCCGCTTTGCTGAATTTATCTGAAATACCTATCTCTTTTACATAGCTTTTTCTGTTTATGTCTTTTGCGGCCATAACGTCGTATCCGGCCTGCCCGGCAGCGTCTTCAAGCGAAAGGCCTTCAGCGCGTATCTTTGCAAGCAGTTTTTCCGCGGCTGAACCGGCCAGAGATAAAGCCTTTTCTTCAACAAGCGCCTCTTTCGCTTTATCTTTAACCTCATCATATGGCAGGGGGGAAGGAAGCTTCCTTGACTTTAACCTCATTATATAAAATGCGTCACCGCCTTCTACAACATCGCTTATCTGATTTTCCTGAAGCTGCATAGCCGCCATTGTGAAAGGATACGAGAGTCCTATTTCGGGTATAGCGGAATTCATGGAAAAATAACCCGTGTCTTTAAGCTCGAGTTCATACTCCTTCGATATATCTTCCAGGCTCCTGCCTTTTCTTGTGTCAAAATAGAGTTCATCAGCAGCGAATCGGGCATCTTCTTTATTTTCTCCAAAAGGTATGCTGATATATTCGACATCTACCGATACGGGGCTCAAGAAAGAGTCTCTGTTTTTTTCGTAAAAGGAGCGTATCTCCGTATCTTCTACAGCCACCTTATCTTTGTAATCATCAGGAGGCATCAATATAAATGAGACATCCGCAAGCTCATTTTTTGCTTTGTAGGCCTCTGCTATTTCCGCCTTTGTTACCTTTATGTCTTTTGTTACCGAATTCATCAGCTTGCTTATTTTTATGTCGCCTCTTACGGATTCCTCGAAATCACGCGGAGTAACCTGAAAAACACTTGTGACTATGTAGTTATAAAGGCCCGAATCAAACTGCCCGTTATCCTGAAAGAACGGAAAACCCGCTATTCTCTCTATCACCTCTTTGTTAGATGCCCTTATGTGCCTTTTGGCAGCCGCGTGCAGGAGAATAAGCCTGTCCCACGCCTGGTTCTTAAGGTCTAAAAGCTTCTCTACCTTTGAAAGCTTATCTCCGTACATCATCCTGGCGTTATTTAAGACCGA
>CAZBMI010000212.1:0-2561 GCA_964492885.1 uncultured Planctomycetia bacterium
CAAGAGCAAGCATTCACGGTTATTTAATAGCTGTTCTTGACATTACCAGGGCAAGAAAGTCTTTGACAAAAAACGCATTATAATATATTATACTAATACTGTAACAACCATCAAGTCATCTGACAGCACTTTACGTAAAGGACACCCTGAAGGAGGTTTATGTCGCAGCTTGAAACAATAATCAGCTCCGCCGGTTTTAAATACATAGCAGCCGCCGGAGTCTTTATTCTGTTGATTCTTTTCGGGTTCTTTATAAGAGGAGTTTTCTTAAAAATATTTAATAGAGCTGTTGGGAGAACGGCTACGCGCTTTGACGATATCATATTGGGGACCGTAAAAGGTCCTTCAATAATATGGGTGCTTATACCGGCAATATATTTCTCTTTGCAATTCCTGCCCGATTTTTCGCAGCACTGGTCTGAGATAATAGACAGGATATTTTTAAGCCTTATAATAATATCGGTTACATGGGCCTTGGCAAACGGGATATCAAAACTGCTCGCCGCGTATGCCGATAAGATAGCCCCAAGCATTCCCATAACAAGCCTGGCGCAGAATTTCATAAAGCTGGTTATTATCGTTATCGGCCTTATGATACTGCTTGATTCGCTCGGAGTCCAGATAACGACTTTAATCACAGCTCTTGGGATAGGAAGCCTTGCCGTAGCGCTTGCGCTGCAGGATACCCTGTCTAACCTCTTTGCCGGTATCCATATACTGATTGACAGGCCTGTTCAGGTAGGCCAGTTTGTCAAGCTTGATTCGGGTGAAAAAGGTTATGTCACCCAGATAGGATGGCGTTCGGTAAGAGTGCGCATGCTGCCTAACAACATGGTCGTTATACCGAATTCCAAGCTTGTAAACAGCGTGCTTACGAATTACTATTATCCGAAAAAAGAACTCTCCGTACTTGTGGAAGTAGGCGTCCACTACAAGAGCGACCTCGAGCATGTCGAAAGAGTTACCGTGGCAACCGGTGAGGAGGTCATGAATTCGGTAAAAGGCGGAGTGCCGGGTTCTAAGCCGTTTATAAGATACCACACATTCAACGATTTCAGCATAGATTTTACCGTCATATTAAAGGCAAATGAGTTTGTTGACCACTATTTTATAAAACATGAATTCATAAAACGCCTGCATAAAAGGTATAAGAAAGAAGGGATAGAGATACCTTTTCCGATAAGGACAATATACCAGGAGAAATAGGTGCCGTATACCAAGAGAAATCTACAGGATACAGTAAAGGAGATATTGGGAGACAGGCTTCTTGTAATTGTCTCTAACCGGGAGCCGTATGTCCACAGCCTGCGTGAGGGCAAGATATACTGCAGCCGGCCTACAGGTGGTGCCGTTACAGCGCTTGACCCTGTTATGCGCGCCTGCGGAGGTATATGGGTTGCTTATGGTTCGGGCAATGCCGACAAGAAAACAGTTGACAGCAGAAGCCAAATAAGCGTTCCGCCCAATGACCCGTCATATACATTAAGAAGGATATGGCTCAGCAAAGAGGAGGAAGCCGGTTATTATTACGGTTTTTCAAACAAGAGTTTGTGGCCTTTATGCCACATAGCATACACCAGGCCTGAGTTTAACGAGCATGAGTGGCAGAATTACTATAACGTAAACAAGAAGTTCGTCGATGCCGTTCTTGAGGAGGTCGGAGATAAAAAAGCCTTTGTCTGGGTTCAGGATTATCATATGACAATGGTGCCCCGGCTGTTAAAAGAGAAGAGGCCTGACCTTATAGTCTCGCATTTCTGGCACATACCATGGCCTAATTCAGAGGTCTTCAGAATATGCCCGAAGCACAAGGAGGTTTTAGAGGGGCTTCTCGCAAATGACCTTTTGGGATTCCACATACGCTACCACTGCGAGAACTTTTTTGATACGGTTGAGAAGACCCTTGAGGCAAGGATAGACAGGGAGAGGTATTCTATAATATATAAAGGCCATGAGACCCTTGTAAGGGCATTCCCCATAAGCGTTGATTTTCACGCTATCAATAAAAAGACAGAAGATTCTAACATGGATAAAGACATAAAGACGATTATAGAGGAGTATAACCTCACGGGCATTGAATATATTATGTTCGGTCTGGACAGGATAGATTATACGAAAGGAATAATAGAGAGGATAAAAGCCGTTGACAGGTTTCTTGAGAAATACCCGAAATACAAGAACAGGATAGCATTTATACAGATAGGAGACTTAAGCAGGATACACCTCCAGGCCTACAAGGACTTAAATGACGAGATAAACGCTGTTGTAGAAGAGGTCAACTGGAAACACTCAACAGAAGACTGGGCCCCTATAATCATGGTAAGGCGCCACCTTCAGTTTGACGATATACTGGCTTTTTACAAGCTGGCTAATGTGTGCGTGGTAAGTTCTCTTCATGACGGCATGAATATAGTTGCCAAGGAGTATATATCATCAAGAGGCGATGAAGACGGCGTCCTCTTACTCAGCAAATTTACGGGAGCCGCGCGTGAACTATCAGAGGCTATATTCTTCAACCCGTTTGACATAGAGGAGTTCGCTGACAGAATAAAGCAGGCTGT
>CAZBMI010000213.1:0-2560 GCA_964492885.1 uncultured Planctomycetia bacterium
AGAGAGTGCCTGAAGTGCCAGAGAAGATTTACCACGTATGAACATATCGAGGACATGGCTCTTATGGTTGTCAAAAAAGACGGCCAGCGCCAGGCCTTTGACCGCAACAAGCTTATAGCGGGTATAATAAAGTCCTGCGAAAAACGCCCTGTAAGCGCCAACAAGATAGAGAACTTAGTAGATACCGTCGAAAGGGCCCTGCAGCGGAAGAATAATAATGAGGTGAAGTCGTCTCAGATAGGTGAAATGGTAATGAAGAAGCTCCACGCGCTGGATGAGGTGGCTTATGTACGCTTTGCTTCTGTGTACAGGGAGTTTAAAGATGTTACCGAGTTTATGAAAGAGTTGAAGTTTGTTCTGAATAAACCGCGCTGAAAATAGTTTATAGTTGATAGTTCATTGTTGATTGTTTATTATGTGTTTATACGCAGTAAAAAAGCTTACAACTTACAGCTTAAACAAGGGGGAATGATGGAGGCAAGAGAGAGAAGTTTTACAGATAAGGCGCAGGGGTATTTTGATTCTGTAATCAAAAGAGACAGCAGGGTTGTCCGTTTTGACAAATCCAAAATAACAGACGCTATATTTAAAGCAGCTGCGGCAGCCGGGGGAGAAGACAGGATATTAGCGGAGGAGCTTGCCTCAGCGGTTACCCTCTTTTTAAGAAAGAAGTTCGGTTCTGATAACCCCTCTATAGAACAGATACAGGATGTTGTTGAAAAGGTGCTCATAGAGACAGGCCACGCAAAGACAGCAAAAAGATATATAATTTACAGGCAGCACAGGGCACAGGTAAGGAAAGACCTTAAAGTAAGAAAGCAGATAAGGCATGACGGCAATTCAACAGACATATCGCTTTTGGTTACTCCGCTTACAAAGGATGAGATACTCTCATGGGATAAGACTAAGGTTGCCTCTGCCCTGCAGAAAGAAGCAGGACTTGATTCCGGCCTGGCAAACGATATAGCCTCCGCGGTAGAGACAAAGATAGTAGACTCAAACCTGACGCACATATCGACGAGCCTTATAAGGGAGATAGTTGATAACGAGCTTTTTGTCCGGGGTTTGAATAAGAAACTCGAAAAACAGGCTACTATAGGTATGCCTACCTATGACCTTGAGACGCTTGTCTTTTCAAAGAGCAAGGAGAACGCCAATATAAATTCAAATAATCCGGAGGCTATTAATCTCGCTATCGCCGAGACAACACTTAAGCAGTACGCCTTACAGAGGATATTCTCAAAGGATATATCAGCATCACACATGAAGGGCGAGATTCACCTTCATGACTTAGGATACCCTACAAGGGTTTATTGCTCATCGCACTCTCTGGAATATATAAAGAAATACGGACTTCATCTCGGTAATCTGGATACGCAAAGCGCGCCCGCGAAGCACGCGCGTACTCTCACGGGCCACTTAAATACGTTTTTGGCGAGCATGCAGGCTTATTACGCAGGAGCCCTTGGAGTGGCTTATGTGAATATCATGTATGCCCCTTATCTCGAGGGCATGACAGATAAGCAGATGCGCCAGGAGGCTCAGCACCTTATATTTTCAGCATCGCAAAATGCCTTTTCAAGGGGCGGGCAGAGCCTTTTTATAGACCATAATATACACACCGGGGTTCCCAATTATCTCAAGAACATACCCGCCATCGGCCCGAGTGGAAAGTATACAGGAAAGACATACGGCGAGTACCAGGAACTTGCCCAGAGATTCGCGAAAGCAATGCTTAGCGTATGGCAGAAAGGCGATGAATATGGCAAGCCCTTCGCCTTTCCAAAGTGCGACTTCCACATTAGTGAGGATACATTAAAAGACCCAAAACAGCGTGAACTCTTCGAATACGCCTGCCAGATTGCCAGCGAGAACGGAGCGCCTTATTTTGTCTTTGACAGAGACGAGGTAACGCTTTCGGCATGCTGCAGGCTGAGGACCCAGATAAGGGATAATTATATGGTAGAGCACCCGGAATCCATGCGTTTCTGCGGATTCCAGAACGTTACTATAAACCTTCCTCAGGCGGCTTTTCGCGCGGGCAGGGGCAATATAGAGAAGTTCTACAAAGAGGTTGACCGCTGTATGGACCTTGCCATTAAAGCCCATATACAGAAGAAGGAGTTTATATGGCAGCTTATGGCAGGCCCGCATCTTCCGATGTGGGAGGTAGGCAAGCTGGCTTTAGACGGCAAGCCTTATATTGACCTTGAGCAAGCGACATATATTATAGGAATAGTAGGCCTGAATGAATGCGTCCAGCATTTGACAGGAAAACAGCTGCACGAAGACGAGCAGATATACAGGCTCGGCCTTAAAATTATATCATCTATGTTTATAAAGGCAAAGGAGGCGGAGAAGAGTCTGGGTTTAAGGTTCTCGCTTGAGGAATCTCCTGCGGAATCTGCCGCGAGAAGGCTCGCGAAGGTTGATTTAAGGCAATACCCCGAACAGACGCAGAATGTCATAAAAGGCGACATAGAAAATGATATGTATTACTATACGAACTCTATCCATTTCGCGGCATACGCCCCGATAGACCTTATAAGCAGGATACAGA
>CAZBMI010000214.1:0-2552 GCA_964492885.1 uncultured Planctomycetia bacterium
TCTATTGTATCCAGCACGCGCCAGATAGGCATGGTTTACGGGGCCTCCTCAAACCTTTGCGAGTTAAAGTATATACCCCTTACCGCTAATATCAACATAGGAGACGAGGTGCTTACATCGGGATTCAGCGATATATTTCCAAAAGGTATATTAATAGGAAAGGTTATAAAAGTGATGAGAGAGCCAAGGGGCTTGAGTCTTTCGGCCCTGCTTGACCCCGCAGTTGATTTTACGCGCCTGGAGGAGGTTTTGTGCATAGAGTAGGCCTTTTTAGCCTTATACTGTTTATATTCTGCGCGGGTTTTCTGCAGGTAACGGCTTTTGATTACATCTCTTTCGCGGGAATAAAACCTGATATACTTTTAATCCTTGTTGTACTGGTATCGGTCTCATGCCGGGAACAGGACTCGTTAAGGGCATCTGTTGCGGCAGGGCTTATAAAGGATGTATTTTCATCGGCAATATTCGGCAGCTATATCATCTCGTTTTTTATAATCGGGCTTTTCTTAAACTACCACAAGAGTAAATTCTACAGGGAAAGGCCCTCCACGCAGTTTTTACTTACATATCTTTCTTACATTGTTATGGCAATAATAGTTTTCTGGCTTAATTCATTAGCGCATAAGCAACCGGGGCTCTTCTACGTATATATGAACATCGCCCTTAAAGGAGGTCTTTACACGGCAGCGGCTTCTCCTGTTGTGTTCTTTCTTGCCTCCAGAATACTGCGCATCAAACTTATGCATGCCATAAGGCCCTGATGCCTGCCCTGCCTGCCGGCAGGCAGGGCAGGTCAGGGCAGGGCAGGCTCAAAATAAGATACCAAATCAGCATATGATTAAACAGCGCATAAGAATAATTAACTTAAGCATATCAGCCTCTTTTCTGGTACTTGTAACAGCGCTATTCTATTTTCAGGTACTTCAATTCGGGTATTACAGGACATTGAGCCTTAGAAACAGCATAAGGATAATCCCTGTCCAGGCCTCACGAGGAGGCATATACGACAGAAAAGGCATTCCCCTTGCGAAAGATGAGCTCTCTTTTAATTTAGTTTTAATCCCCCAGGAGATAGAAGATATAGACGCCGCACTGGATGATTTACACAGAACGACAGGCATAAACAGAGGAGAGCTTAAGAGCAATTACGATAAGAATTACAGGCTGCCTTTTGTCCCCGTAAAGGTAGCTGAAGATTTAAGGCCTGAGGACGCCTTCAGGCTGGAAGAGAAGCTCTCAGGCATAGCAGGGGCCTTGATATATACTTCGCCTAAGCGTACTTATCCAAACGGCAGTACAGCCTCGCATGTAATAGGTTATATAGGACAGATTGCCGCGGGTGAGTTTAAAAAACTCAAGGGATATGGATACAGCAGGAAGGACTTAGTCGGAAAGAGCGGCGTAGAGAAGCGCTATGACGTATACCTTCGCGGAGAAGACGGCGGAATCCAGATAGAGGTTGATTCCCGCTCAAGAGAAGTATCAAGGCTCGGGTTTAAAGAGCCGCGCACAGGCAGGGATTTGCATCTTACAATCGATATCGGTTTACAGCGTTTTATGGACATGCTCTTTGAAGGTAAAAAAGGCGCTTCTATTGTAATGGAGTCTGATACAGGAAGGGTGTTAGCGCTTGTAAGCAGTCCCGAGTTTGACCCGAATATATTTTTACTGGGAAACAGCAGGGACAGGGCAGGGCTTTTACAAGACAGAGACCACCCTCTTATTAACAGGGCTGTTTCATGTACTTATCCCCCGGGGTCTACTTTCAAGATAGTAGTTGCTTCTGCCGGAATAGCAAGCGGAGCGCTTAAAAAATCTACAAAATTTTTATGCAAGGGCGTGTTTTATCTTGGAAAGAGGGCTTTCAGGTGCTGGAAAAGATCAGGCCATGGGTACCAGAACGTAGTCCAGGCACTTACCCATTCCTGCAATGTATTCTTTTATAATCTCGGCCGCGCTCTTGGAGCGGAAGAACTCCACAGGTATTCTCTGGCATTTGGATTAGGAACATTGACTGGTATAGACCTTCCGCAAGAGGCAAAGGGTATTGCCCCGGGCCCTTTCTGGAAACGTTTTATCTTAAAAAAACCCTGGTATGAAGGCGATACCATAAACTATTCGATAGGCCAGGGGTATCTTCTGGTTACTCCGGCGCAGATGCTCAGGGTTATTACCATTGTAGCCAATGAAGGATACTGCCCCCAGCCTTATCTTGTAGAGAAGATAGGCAGCAGAAAAGCATCGCATAGGAGAAACTTTATAACAAGGATAAACCCGGATGCGTTCAAGCTTATCAGGCAGGGCCTGTTTAATGTTGTCAATGATCCAACGGGGACAGGCCAGCGGGCAAAAGTAAAAGGAGTTCGTGTATCAGGTAAGACGGGAACCGCGCAGGCCGGAACAAGAGGTGATACTCATGCCTGGTTTGTAGGTTACCTGCCTTCAAAATCACCCGAGATAAGCTTTGTTGTATTTATAGAGCATGGCGGTCAGGGCGGCCTCGAGGCCGGGAAGATAGCCAGGCTGATGGGGACCGATCTTAGAGAGAACGG
>CAZBMI010000215.1:0-1791 GCA_964492885.1 uncultured Planctomycetia bacterium
TATTTTGAAACTTCCTATCTTATAAAAGAGATAGAGGGCATGTTGGCTGAGGAGGAAGAAAAATTTGTAATTGGAAAACCATCTGGCAGTGCGATTAGCACCAGGTCTTCAAGGGGTCTTGAAGCTACTAACGTGCCCTTATGGGTAGTAAGAAAACTGGCAGTATTCTATGCGCCTGCAGAGGCTTCACAAACGCGAGGTGGTCAGACAATCACTAAATTTGGAGAGAAGCTAAAATTAATATATCTAAGAGTTATACTGAACGAAAAAGACATGGAGGAGCCATACGTATGTGCAGGGGTTTTGTATGAGATAATGAACAAAACGCAGCCAAACAAAGGGGCTCAAAAATTTGAAAAAGTTATGGGGCATTTAGAATATAATGAGAGTAAGGTGTTTAATAAGCTGGATCCTATCCGATATGAAGATCCATATATTAAGTTTAGGGGTAAGCTTTTTCGCGTGAACCTATTTGATATAAATGAGAGCGAGGACATCCAAAAGAAAATAATACAGCCGGCATTAAAACTTTTCCGGGCAATATAAAGGCTTTTTTTAAACAATTAATATTATGAACTTAACAATCCATCGCGGCACGAACGAAATAGGCGGTACTTGTGTTGAGCTAAGCACAAAGAACACTAAAATCCTTCTGGATTTCGGCGCGCCCCTTATGAATGAAGCAGGATGTGATTTTAACGAAAAAATCTTAGAAGGCAAAAAAGTATCAGAGCTTATCAGCAAAGGCCTGCTTTATCCTATAGAGGGGCTTTATAATGATGGGGAAAAAGCAAAAGTCAACGCAATATTAATATCTCATTCGCACAAGGACCATTACGGCTTTTTAAAATACGCTAACCCGGAAATCCCCGTTTACATAAGCAATGGAGCTAAGAGTCTTATAGATGTGCTTAATATATTTATCATGAAAGAGCACAGAGTCACCATATCTAATCCCAAAATAATAAAACATCGCATGCCCTTTATAATAGGCGATTTTGAGATTACGCCATATATTGTAGACCATTCAGGTTTTGAGGCAATGTCATTTCACGTGACAGATAAGGCCAGAAAAAAAAGCATTTTCTATTCAGGAGATTTTAGGGCAACAGGCTGGAAGCATAAGCTATTTGATATGTTTATTGCCAACCCCCCTAAAGGGGTGGATTACCTGCTTCTGGAAGGCACTATGATAGACAGGGAAGAAGGCTTGTATCCTGATGAGCCTGCTGTGCGCGATAAGATGATAGAAATACTAAAAACAACAGGCAAAAACATAGTGTTTGCTTATTGTTCCGGGCAGAATATAGACAGAATAGTCGCATTTTATAAGGCTGCCCACGTGGCAGGGGCCTTGTTTGTTATTGATGCTTATACAGCTTGTGTTCTTAACGCGGTAAAATCTTCTAATAGCTCTATCCCCCAAATCGACTGGAAAGATATAAGGGTTTATATTGCCAATTATTTTGGAAAAGGCGATAAATATGTTAATAAGATAAACGAAAGCCAGCTTAAAGGATTAATACCCTCTCTTGGAAGGCGTAAAATAGGAAACCGAGACCTATCAGGCACGAAGCGCAAAGTACTTATGCTCATGAGAAACACCATGATTCCTGTTGTAAGCAGGATTTCAGGCATAGAAGGGTCAAAGTTAGTCTACTCGCAATGGCATGGCTACATTAAAAAGGACAATAAAGAGGCCGGAAAGTTCAATGACTTTGTAACCAAATACAACCTAAATGTGGAAAATGTTCATACAAGCGGGCATGCCACAGAAGACAAGCTTGTCAA
>CAZBMI010000215.1:1801-2551 GCA_964492885.1 uncultured Planctomycetia bacterium
GTTTGCCAGGGCAGTTAACCCCTCTGAAAAGATTATACCAATTCATACCAGGCCTAAGTTTTCTCAAAGCATAAAACGCCTTTTTGGCGATAAAACAATGCGCCTTGATAATGGAAAACTTCTTAAGATATAATTCCACGAAAAGCCCAAATAGCCTTAAAACAATTTTCTAAAACGACACATCGCTGTCGTTTTCATATCGTATAATATACAAGTAATCAGGCATTTCCCCTTTATAATAATTGATAATAATGGCTTTCCATGGCCTCATAACATAGCCTAAGATAGAAAGGAGTCTCATATGCGTTGGTATGATTTAGAAAACCCTTCAGAGGAAAGGCAAAAGGCACAACAAGCCCTTTTAAAAGATCCTCATAACGCGGATAGCTATTATCAGCTCGCAGCAGCCTGCGCTGATATGCTGGATTTTAAGGAAGCCCTAAAGCATTGCAAAAAGGCTATAAAAATAGAACCTGATAATATCATATACCATGCCCTGCTATCCTTTATCTTTACAAAGACAGGCAGATACACCCATGCAATAGAGGCCATATCTAAGATTATAGAGCTGGGAAGCGATGATAGCGATTATCATGTTGACTTGGCAATAGGCGCCTTAGCAGGCATAAATGACAACCTGGTTCTTAAAAAGGCCGCAGGTCTTAAAAAAAGACAGGCAGGAACGCTTAAAAAATGGCTTATAAGACACGGTAATTTAGATAAAAACACTCTTTGCAAAAAGCCGCGGTT
>CAZBMI010000216.1:0-2537 GCA_964492885.1 uncultured Planctomycetia bacterium
GCAGGTGAACTTTTTAGGAATATGTCCGTTATTTTCAAAACTTGGGCTTGTAAGTTTCATATCAGCCTCCTTTGCGCTTAAAAAGGTTGAAGTGCTTGTGAATATAAATATTGTTGAAAATAGTATTACATGAAATTTCTTGTATTTTTCTGTCAATTCCATAGCAAAATCAATTTTATACCTAAAGGCGGGTTTTTTCAAGGAGTTTTGACGCAAGTTTAGGCAAGAATGGTTTTTGAGAACGACCGCTTGTGCTCAAGAACCGTTCTTAAGATAAATTACGCGGATTTCTTTATAAGGTCCATGGCCTTTCTGTATTGCGCTATGGCTTGGTATATTTCTGAAGGAAGCTGTATAGAAGGCAGCTCTATGATCAGAATATAGCCGCTATCAGAGGTATTATCCTTACCTGCAATAGACTGAACAAGCGCGTAAAAGGCTTTTGGTAAGAATATGGCTTGTTTTTTATTATCTAATTTTATTTTTGCTACCCTTACATTATCTTTATCGAATTCAGAATTTTCATATATTTCATTGAATTCAGCCTCTGCTTTTTTATCAGTAACCGGGTTGGCTATGATACCGATATTGACGCTGTTTAAGCCAAGGCCCAGCTTAAGCCGGAGCTCACTGCTTATGAGGGCATTGATACGTTTATCTCTGGCATCTTCTGCCTGTGTATATGTTTCACCTAAGCTCTCTAATATCTCCTCAGATGATTTAATAAACTCACAAGGCTTTAAATTATAGGCTTTAAGCAGGTTATTAAGCTCATTCCTGCTTATATCTAATATAAGATATGCCCTTACTCTGCCTTCTTTTTTTAGCTCTATGAATATATCCAGGATCTCTTTGGGGATAACTTGCAGTGTATTGCCGAATATATTACCTCTTTCTATTATAAACGCCGAAGGCTGACCGGGGGATATATTGTTTATCAGTTCCTGCATGATAGATACGTAATTGTAGGTTTCTCTGCTAAGAGGCGTTATCACCTGTTTTGATATAGCGTCCAGGTCAGGCAGGCGCCCGGTTTCCGTATAGGTTGTCTCAGCCTGTTTAGTGCCGCCTGAGGAGGTTTTTGCTATAGCATCACTTGCTGAGGCTGTTCTTTTTTCAAATAGAGCAAAGGCATTGGGCATAAGAAACGCTCGCCATGGGTGGTCAGTCTCATCCCAAATAGCTTGCGGTAGAATATTACGGGATTTGAATTCTTTCTCGATACGCTTTTCAAAGCCATTTTTTATTCTCTTTCTTGTTTTCATATAATTATTCAACATCGTTAAGTCGTTTTTATCCAGAATCAGAATCCTGTCACCTTCTTTCAGTATCCTGCTGAATATGTTGTCAAGAATCTTCTCTATGCCCTCAAAGTCATTAAGGCTCTCCAGGAAGTGAAAGAATCCTTTAAGTATCAATATTTTCTTTTTTTCAGGGTATTTAACCGAGAGCTCCGCATAGCTGCCCAGGTGTAAGGCATCTGTTTCCGCAAAAGGTTCTAAGTGATTATTTTTGGCATATTCTATTGCGCTTATCTTTTCTTTTTCAGAAAGGTCGGAAAACCGGAAAAACAGCTTTTCCGCGCGTTCGTTATCACGGGGATTATCGTCGCTTATTACCCATGTAGGCATAAACATCTGAGGAATAATATCACACCCCTTTAATGGGTAGATTAACATGCTATCTTTTTCTGTTGTAGATGAGAAGGCCTCCCATAAGCGGTAATATGCCGTCAATATTTTCTTTTTCAAGACCTCCTGTTCAATGGAATTTGATTTTATCTCGTCAGCTTCAAACAGGGGCTCGATATCTTCAAGGGTTTTGCTGTATTCTTCAATGGCGCGATCCAGCAGTACCCCTGATGCGGTTTTTTCGCCTGATGAAGAGGGCTTGATTGAGCCTACTTCTGTTTCTGAGAGCAGCTGTCGCAGCTCTTCTCCGCGCGGGTCTTTCCAGAGCAGGTCAGCGAGTTTTTGCGGAAGCGATTCTCCGTAATCGCTGAATGCGAATTTATAGTCTTTAAACAGCTCATAAGTTATAGCTATGGCAAGGAACTCATGCAGGAGGTCAGCAGGCCTGGCCTTAAGGTCATAATGCATGTGCTTCATTACAGCTTCAGCGTCTTCGGCATAACCTTCATATTTCATAAATGCCTCTAACATACGACGGGTCGATTCTATATTTCCGTAAAGCGCATGGACTTTTTCATGGTATACAGTGATATATGAGTGTATAAGAAGTTCTTCAACATTTAAATCTCTGTTATTGCTTAATAAAGCTTCAGGGCTTATTACGATTATTTTCTCAGCATCAGGCGGAATGGTACTATGCCGTTTCTTCAATATCTCCGCATTCCTTTTTTGTTCATCTGACCATTCTGTTATTATGGTAATACCCAGTATCTTATCGTTTTCATAAAGCCGCAGGAATTCGCTGTCGCAGACAACAGGGGTTTTTAAGCTTTTTAGTGTATCGACATTCAGTTCATCAACGCGTTCTCTTATTTTTTGTCGTATGTAGTTTTTCGCATCTTCTAT
>CAZBMI010000217.1:0-2537 GCA_964492885.1 uncultured Planctomycetia bacterium
GCCGGCAGGCATACACCGTATTCCAGGGAAGACATAATAATAGATTATATTAACATAGATACCCATAAGAACCACTACACGAAGATACTTCTTATTATCGCGGCGAGAAATTTCGTAAAACACCATTTCGAAATATACGATAAGGCCGGCATAAGAGTGGAGAAGGTAGTCTTTCTTCCCGAGGCATTAGCGTGGTTTGCCTCAAAGGTACTGAAGCTTTCCGGCCAGAATACACCTCTGGGTATCATTAATATAGACGAAACTTATTCTGATTTCATAGTTACCCTGGGAAGCAGCCTCTTGTTTGTAAGAAGCATGCCCATAGGGGCACAGCACCTGATAGGAGAGAAAGACAGGTATAGCGTAAAATTTCTTGACGAGATAAAAAGATCGCTTGAGGCATATCAGGGCCAGGATATCAATAAGAACCCCACAAGCTTAATACTTACCGGCGCTACAGAGGAATTAAAGGCATTAGAGGGGTTTTTAAATAACGAACTTCACCTGCCCGCCCGCATGGTTATGTATCCGAAAAGCCTGGCTATCGCGTCTAAGGCATCAGAAGTAATTTCAGTGACGAAATACCTCTCTTTTTTAAGCGTTATAGCGCCTTCCCTGACCCAGGATGAACTTAAAGTCAATCTTGTGCTTGAAGAGGTAAAAGTCCGCAAGGCTTTGGAAGAGAGAGGCAAAGACCTTACCATAACAGGCATATTCGCCTTTACGATTTTCATACTCGCGTTTTTCATATTGATAAGCAAAATATATTTTAAAAGCAGTTACATAAGCAGTTTAAACGAGAAGTATGAGCCCCTTAACAGGGACGCGAAGGAGCTGGAAGCGGATTTTACAAAAGTAGGCCTTATAAGGGATTACCTGTCAACCAGAGGTTATTCACTGGAGGTTTTGGCGGAGTTATATAATATCATACCTTCGAACATGGAATTCAGCGATATACGCTATGAGGCCGAGGGGGAATTTTCCGTAAAAGGTACTACCGAATCTATGTCAACGGTATTTTCTTTTGTTGATGATATGGAAAACTCAAAATACTTTAAGGATGTAAAGACAAGGTATACGACAAAGAGAAAAGACGGGCTAAGGGATGTTACTGATTTTGATATAGTATGCATACTCGAAAACCAGCCCCGGAAAAAGGCAAAGTAGTGGAAGGGTGTGCATAATTCCTTCGTCATTGCCAGCGAACGATAGCCCCGAACCAAATATAAAATTTGGTACGGGGTAAACGAGCCCAGCAATCCCGGACATCGAGATTGCCACGGCCTGCTTTGCAGGCCTCGCAATGACTTAATTTGAAAAGCAGGCAAAGTAGAATAGATGTTTAAAATTCAATCATTATATAAGGTATTGGCAAATCTGTCAAAGAGAGAGAGGGTAATACTCTATTGCACAGTAGGCTTTTTTTTCGTATTTATTTTAGACAGGGTAATAATATCAGCTGTCTTTGATAAGATAAAAAGCTTAAACCGGCAGGCTGATGATATGCGCACAGAGATACGTAAAAACATGCGCATACTGGCGTACAAAGAGAGCATTTCAGAGGGTACGAAAAGATACAGCTCTCTGATGAGAAGTCTTAAATCAGAAGAGGAAGAGATGACGGCCATATTGAGGGAGGTCGAAAACCTGGCAAGCAAAAGCTCTATATACCTTGTTGACATGAAGCCTTCCGGCACAACTGACATGGGAATGCTCAGAAAGTATATCGTTGACTTAAACTGCGAATCCCAGATGGAACAGCTTGTCGATTTTATGTACAATATAGAGAATTCAGGAAAACTCCTGACGATAGAGAGGTATACCATAAGCCAGAAATCTAGAGATTCAAGCATAGCAAGATGCAGGCTTAATATATCCAAGGTTTGCTATATAGCCGATACCCCTGCCAAAGGAAAGGAGTAGAGTTATGATAAAAAGAAGAATTTTAGCCCTGCTGGCAGTACTGCTTTTTCTGAGCATTCCCGCTCATGCCATGGAGAGCTCCCTGATTGATATGAGAAATAAGATATTCGCGGAATCTAATACCTTAAAGCCCCTTCTTAAAAATTCCGCCGACGTCCTTTTAGTAAGCAGTATGTGGGATTCATGTCTTATGGCGACCATGCAGCTTGACGCGTATTTTTCCATGATAGGCATATTCAATTCGATACAAAAGGATAACCTGACCGGCGAGGTATTTACGTATATTATTGACTGGCTGGGCATGATGAAAGAGAGCAACAGGCTGAATGTAAAAGCGCTTAATTCCGTTACAGAGACTTCAGAGCCAAAGGTAAAGCTTTCGGTCGAGAAGCTGAAAAAGTATTTCACTGAATTAAACAGCCGGATTGACGCTGGGACAGCCAAACTATTAGCGCTTAAAGAATGGATTAGGAAATAAGGGGGACCTTTAATAAGGATTACCGGACTCTTTATAGCCAGCATAGGAGTCGATATGGCTCTTACCGGGGTAAAAAGCTTTAGTGCCGGATAGTTTCTCAAATACAAAATATGTATGTTCAGAGGATTAACCTTAT
>CAZBMI010000218.1:0-2475 GCA_964492885.1 uncultured Planctomycetia bacterium
CGCTCATTACAATCGCGTAAGTTATGCAGGTCTAAGACCCTTCGACTCGCCACTTGCAGTGGCTCGCTCAGGGTGTAATTTTTGCATATAACTTACGCTCATTACAATCGCGTAAGTTATGCAAAAATAACACTTGACAAAAAACTTAAAGATGGTAAAATTGTGTTTCCTGTGTTAGCACTCTATACTTTAGAGTGCTAACACAGGAAAAACCAAAAGAGTGAGACCATGCCGCAGAAAGATTTAAATACAAGAAAAGACAAAATCCTGGGGCTTATAATTGATTCCTATATCAACACGGCAGAGCCCATAGCCTCCAGGGCCATAAGCAAGAAGCTCAGGATGAGCTTAAGCCCGGCTAGTGTGCGCAACGTAATGAGCGACCTTGAGGAACAGGAGCTTATTACCCATCCGCATACCTCCGCGGGCAGGATACCTACTGAGAAAGGCTACCGCTATTACATAAGCAGGCTTATGCGCGCCTCGCTTATTACCGAAGAAGAGAAAAAGAACATAGATAAGGAGTTTAAGTCAAGGCTTAATGAACTTAACTCACTTCTTGACAAGACATCCAATATATTGTCATCGATTACAAGCCAGACGGGAGTAGTGCTGTTTCCGATACTTCATAAGAGCTCTTTCAGGCATGTTGAGCTTATACGCTTGGGCGAAAACGAGATACTGATAGTACTTATTACCGCCTCAGGAGTTACAAAGGATTTTATCGTAAGCTTAAACGAGGATATAGCAGAGCCCGAGCTTGCAAGGGTTTCCAGTTTCATAAACAAATACATGGGCAAGAACTCTTTAAGTGATATCAAGAAAGAGATAACCCAGAGGCTTATATATGAGAAGGACTCCTTCTTCTATGTTCTTGAAAAGGCGAAAACCATACTTGATATCATGATAGACATAGTAAAGGAGAACAAGCTCTATTTAGACGGCAGGTTTCACATAAGCGAGCATCCTGAATTCGAGAATATAGAGAAGCTCAAGAACCTCTTGAGGCATTTAGAAGATAAGGATTTTATGTTTTCTCTTATTAAAAAAATAGTAGATAAAGAAGGCACGAATATATACATAGGCTCGGACCTGGGCGAGGATTTTTCAGAGTGCAGCCTTATAACCTGTAATTACTGTATAGGAGATTCCTCCTGCGGGACTCTGGGGGTAATAGGGCCCATAAGGATGGAGTATTCAAGGCTTATATCCATAGTGGATTATGTTGCTCAAAAACTTAGCGGAGCGCTGGGATGAAAGAAAAAGAGAAAACCAAAAGCAAGAAGCAGTCTGTAAAAGACCTGGAGGCAGAAGTAGCGGTCTTGCGCGAGGAGATAGCCAAGAAAGACGATTATCATGATACAGCCCTAAGGCTGCAGGCAGAGTTTGATAATTTCAGGAAGAGGTCGGCAAAAGAGAAGATGGAGTTTGTCAAGTACGCCAATGAGTCCCTTATACTTGAGCTTGTGGGCATTCTTGATAATTTCGAGCGGAGCATAAAAGCGGCTGACCAGAAGAAAGATTTTAACCTCCTGCACCAGGGTGTTGACATGATATCAAAACAGCTGCACAAGCTTCTTGAAGAGAAGGGCCTGAAGAAGATAAAGTGCGCGGGGGAGAAGTTTGACCCTGTAAGACACGAGGCAATAGAGGTTGTTGAGACAGAGAGCGCTGATGAGGACGAGACTGTATCCGAAGAACTGCAGGCAGGCTATATGCTCAATGAAAAGGTAATAAGGCCTGCTATGGTGAAAGTGGCAAGATTAAAACAGGATACACAGCCTCAGGACGCAGAAGAACCAGAAGAAGAGCCTGCGCAGTATGAAGAAGAGCCTGCGCAGGATGATATAGATGGTCAAGAGGAAGAAGGCAATGGCGGAGATATTTTTTAAGGTTAAAACATAAAAACAAGACCAAACCGGAGGTGTAAAATGGCAAAAATTATTGGTATAGACCTGGGAACATCTAATTCAGCGGCAGCGGTTATGGAAGGCAACCGGCCTACCATAATACCTTCAGCCGAAGGCGCGGGCGTTGCAAGCGGAAAGGCGTTTCCCTCAGTAGTTGCTTTTACAAAAGACGGCCAGAAGCTCGTCGGTGAGCCGGCAAGAAGACAGGCTGCCGTAAACCCCGAAGGCACTGTCCAGGCGGCAAAGAGAAGAATGGGTGAGGATTATCATTTCAATATCTATGGAAAAGAGTACACCCCTCAGCAGATATCAGCCTTCATACTGCAGAAGATAAAGCAGGACGCGGAGGCTTATCTTGGCGATGAGGTAAAAGAGGCTGTTATTACAGTGCCTGCTTATTTTAATGATAACCAGCGCCAGGCAACAAAGGACGCCGGAAGAATAGCAGGGCTTGAGGTCTTAAGAATAATAAACGAACCTACTTCAGCATGCCTGGCTTACGGCCTCGATAAGGCAGGCAAGGAACAGCACATAATGGTCTTTGATTTCGGCGGAGGAACCCTGG
>CAZBMI010000219.1:0-2457 GCA_964492885.1 uncultured Planctomycetia bacterium
AAATATCGGATATAATAGAAGTAGAAAAACAAGCCTGCCTTGAGCCACCGGCATGCTCACCGGATAAGGCTTTAGGGGGAAGGAGAAAAGATAATGAAATCTAAAAAAGTGTTTTTTTATGACGCGAAGCCCTATGACCGGAAGGCATTTGATGAGTGCAATAAAAAATACGGTTTTGAAATTCAATATTTTGACGGCCATCTCAATAAAGATACGGCCCGTTTAAGCCAGGGCTGCGGTGTTGTCTGTGCTTTTGTGAATGATACCATCAATAAGCCTGTCATAGACACGCTTAAGGACTCTCAGACGGGGTTGATATCGCTTCGAAGCGCCGGCTATAATAATGTTGACCTGAAGGCCGCCTACGGTAAGATACACGTTACCCATGTTCCCGCCTATTCCCCTTGCGCGGTGGCCGAGCACGCGGCATGCCTTATGCTCAGCCTTAACAGAAAGACCCATAGGGCATATTATCGTACGCGTGACGGTAATTTTTCCATCAACGGCTTACTGGGTTTTAACATGCATCAGAAAACGCTGGGGATTATCGGCCTCGGTAAAATCGGCAAATGCCTTGTAGATATCGCTCTTGGATTCGGTATGAACGTGATTGCGCATGATAAATTTAAAGATAAAGAATACGCCGAAAAAAAAGGGATTAGTTACGTATCCCTTAAAAAAATATACAAAGACTCTGATATTATCTCCCTTCACTGCCCTTTAAGTAAGCAGACATATCATTTGATAGATGAAGACAGTATAAGACAAATGAAAACCGGCGTGATGATTATAAACACGGGAAGGGGAAAGCTTATTAAGACCGGCGCTCTCATAAAAGGGTTAAAAAACGGCACGGTCGGTTCCGCGGGCCTTGATGTGTACGAAGAAGAAAGCGAATATTTTTTCGAAGATTTTTCCAATTCCATGATAGGAGACGATCTGCTGGCAAGGCTTTTGACTTTTTCAAATGTTCTTGTAACTTCACACCAGGGCTTTTTTACTAAAGAGGCCCTGAGAAACATCGCTAAAACAACCCTGGATAATATCAGGGAATATTTCGAGGGCGGTTTCTTAAAAAATGAAATTTGTTACAAATGCGATAAGCAGTGCCGGAAAAAAAAGAAAAAAAGATGTTTTTAATCTCAATAAACAGGAGGCCTGATAATGCCTAAAGACCCCGTATGCGGTATGAGTGTCAGCGAAAATTCCAATCTGAAAATAGTACACGGGAACCGGGCATATTACTTTTGCACCCGGCGCTGCCTTGAAAAGTTCACTAAAGAGAAGAATATAACTCAAGAGAGAGCTGCCTCTTGCCTCTCATGCGCAAAGACGCCTTTCTATAAAAATAAGACATTTATTGTTGCCGGCATTCTTATCATATTGAGCCTCGCCTCTTTCGTTATGCCTTTTCTTGACGCCTTCAGGAATTCCCTTTGGGAATATTTTAAGATTATCTGGTGGGCTGTTTTATTGGGATTAATATTAGGCGGCATTATAGATTATTACGTGCCGAGAGAATATATATCTCATCTTTTGGCTCAGCCGAAAAGAAAGACTATATTACAGGCGGTGATTCTTGGATTTTTAATGAGCGCCTGTTCGCACGGAATCCTGGCTTTAAGCATACAGCTTCACAAAAAAGGGGCGTCTACACCAGCTGTGGTAGCTTTTCTTTTAGCGAGCCCGTGGGCAAACCTGACATTAACCCTGGTCCTGATAGGGTTTTTTAAGGCCAAAGCGCTCTTTATTATTATCGCGGCGATAATTATAGCGATAATAACGGGATTCATTTACCAGTTTCTTGAAAAGAAGAATTTAATAGAAACCAATACAAATACCATAAAGCTCGACCGCGACTTTTCTCTCAGGCAAGATGTTAAAAAAAGAATAAAAGATTATAAATTATCTCTTAAAACAGTGAAAACAGACCTTAAAGGAGTTTTTGACGGAGCTGTGTCTTTAGGGCATATGGTTCTCTGGTGGATATTAATCGGAGTGGGACTGGCAAGTTTAATAGGCGCCTATGTTCCCGCGGGTTTCTTTAATAATTATATGGGGCCGACCCTGTTAGGGCTTTTTGTTACGCTCGGGGTGGCGACGATAATCGAAGTATGTTCTGAAGGTTCCGCTCCTATGGCGTTTGAGATATTTAAGCAGACAGGCGCCTTTGGCAATAGCTTTGTATTTTTAATGGCAGGTGTTGCAACGGATTACACCGAAATAGGCCTGCTTTGGCACAATGTAGGCAGAAAAACCGCGGTTTGGCTGCCGGTTATAACGGTTCCGCAGATAGTTTTGCTTGGCTTACTTTTTAATTGGATGTTTTAGAGAAATTCACCGGCAGTAAAGCGATTATTATCGATGGCCATGAGAAGTGACAAATAATCGTTTCCGCCGGTCATAATGTAAAATATTATGTGCACTTTCGCTTTGTCATTGCGAACGGAGTGAAGC
>CAZBMI010000220.1:0-2370 GCA_964492885.1 uncultured Planctomycetia bacterium
AGGTATACAATACCTTTTATCTGCGCGTAGGCTGTTTTCAAGTCTTCTATATTTTCCTCGAAAGAGAACGACGGGTTTCTGAATTTTCCGCTAAGTTTTGATATCTTTATCGCGCCCTGCCTGCTGATATCTGTCTCAAGAGCGGCATTTAATTTATCTGAGATTATCTCCGCGGATATGACAGGCTCTGTAAAACCCTTAAGCTCTCCGTCAGAGGTATACTTGTCTTCTTTTATGCTGAAGGACAGGTTTTTCCACGATATTTTTTGTTTTTCGAACTTCACGGAGGAGCTTATATCCGATATGTCATATGGCCAGTAATCGAGTTTCAGAGACCCCTTTTTAAAGATAACACTGCCTGAGTAGTCATAAGTATCAGGCTTGTCTATTATGCCGCTGAAATGGATATCCAGAGAGCAGTTTCCTTTTGCGTCGATGTCCTTGAACTTTAATCTTATGTTTTCCGGCAGACTGGAGATAAGCCCGGATACAGAGAGTTCCTCTGCCTTTAAATTAAGTGAGAGTGACGGTTTATCTTTTTTATGTTTGAAATCAGCTGTAAGCGATATATCCGTATCAGCAGCCTTTGCCTTAAGGCTTTTTATGGCGATGGACTCTCTCGTAAAGAGAGCCCTGCCCGAGGCATCTGATATAAGTGGCAGGAGGTTTATGCCTTCGGCAGAGGCGTTGTTAAAATCTATGCTCCCTTTATACTCTAAATCCTGCCAGTCAGCCGAGCTTCCCGATACCCGGCCTTTTATATAAAAATCGCCGCTTAATATAATATCTTTCTGAATAAGTCTCAGCCCTTTAATATCGGCGCTGCCGGTTAATTCGCACGAGGCGTCTTTTCTGTATATTATATCCGCGCTTACCCGTGCCCGGCCTTTTTCCAATGTTATATCATTTATATATTCAGGCAGGGCGTCAAGGGAGAGCTCTGAACTTACATCTATCTCAGCGGTGAAGTCTTTATGAGGCGAAATGATTTTACCTTTTATTTCAGCGGGACAGCCATAATAGAGGCATGAGGCCTCTTTTATTATCCAGGCCTTGCCGGTAAGGGCAAAAAGGCCTTTTATCTTCTTAACATTTTCAAAGAGTTTGGTGTTGTTTGAGAGTTGCGCGTTATCGCAGGATACTTCGGCAGAGTATTCGGCATTACTTAAGTTTCCCGGCCTGAAGTTTGCCTTTCCGTTTATAGTGTAATCTCCCGTTATAGATATTTCTTCGGCTTTTACTTTTAAATCTTTTACGGACATATCACCGTTTAGTTTAAACCTTTGAAATGAATCTGCCGAGAGCTTAAGAGAGGCGGTGGTCACGCCTGATAATGATATATCCATGCCGGCAGGCATATAGGCCTTTGCATAGTTTTCTATTTCTATGCCTTCGAAATCAACGTCCGCTGTCAGGGATTTCTTTTTAATTTTGTAATCAGCATTGATTTTTACAGGTTTGTTATCCAGGCGCCCTTTTAATTCAATGTTTACATAATCCGGCAGGCTCAGGCCCAGCCGGCCTGAGAGCGTTGTGAGCTCTTTTTCAAATGTATTGCTTAATGTATTGTCTGTGAATTTTATATTGCCTTTATCAAAAGAGAAACCGCTGAATATAACCGAGAGCCTTGAATCCTTGGCATCGCCTGAACCCCCTTTAAGCAAAGGGCCTATGTTCCAGGTATTATCAGGGCGCCTTATTATATTAAGGTATAATCCGGATAGCTTCGCGGAAAACGCCGTAAGACGTATTTTATTAAAAGAAGGAATTATCAGAACCCGAAAAGACAGAGAATCTGCCTTAACCAGCAGAGAATTTTTATTTTGCGCGTTTTCGTATACAGAGATGCCTTCAAGCGTAAAGCCTTTTCTCAGGCCGAACTTAAGGGATTCTATATTTACCGCGAGTCCTGTCTGTTCCGATAGCTTTTTGATGATAATGTTTTTAAGGCGTATTGGTATAAGCGACTTGTTTACATATGAGACAACAAGCATAGTTGACAATACGAGGACTGCCATGATTATAAGCGCTGCCGTGACTTTTTTTATCAGGGACCTGTTCATAATTTATATTATATGAATTAGTAAGCCAATTGACAAGACAATAAAATGGTGTGAAAAAATTTCTACCCCAACCGATAATATTTTATAATCTTGTTGCAGCTAGCGGAAATTGGTGTACTCTAGAGCAGGAGTGCTCATAACCCCCGCCTTTGGGCAACCAGAGCAAAAACACGGAGCGAAAAAATCCACGGTGGGGATTTTAAGCGTTTTTGCGAAGGTTGCCCCAAAGGCGGGCGTTGCGAACGTTCCTGCGAAAGCCCACCAAAGCGCCGCTAGAACCGTTCTTGCTAAGACGTAAGTTATGTTT
>CAZBMI010000221.1:0-2365 GCA_964492885.1 uncultured Planctomycetia bacterium
GTTTTTGGCATATTAACTCTCTTGTTTTTGAGATTGCTTCGCTCACTTAGTTCGCTCGCAATGACGACGTCTGTCACTTGGGATTGCATCGCTTCGCTCGCAATGACTACGTTGTTAATATTATATCCACAATGCGCTTGGCTGCTTTGCCGTCCCATAAAGGAATATGTTTCGCTTTCTTCCACTTATCCTTTAATATCTTATTAAGCAATCTTTTTATTTTTGCCTTATTAGTTCCTGCCAATTCGTTAGTCCCTTTGTTGATCGTTACAGGCCTTTCGGTATTTTCACGCAGGGTAATGCAAGGAATATTATAAAAAGCTGCCTCCTCCTGAATTCCTCCGGAATCAGTCATAACAAGTTTTGCGTTTTTTAAAAGAGCCTGGAAATCCACGTAACCTAAAGGGCTTACGAGCCTCACGCCTTTTAGCCTTATGCCGTGCTTCTTAAGCGCTTTCTCTGTGCGCGGGTGCAAAGGCAGCACTGTGTCTATTCTGCAAGAAACCTCTGATAAGATTTCCGTTACGCTTTTAAGGTCCTTCTTATCATCCACATTTGACGGCCTATGGATGGTGACAAGACAGTATCCTTCTTTTTTAAGGCCAAGTTTGCTTAGTGCTTTGGATTTGGCTATCCTGCCTGAATTTATCTTCTGCGAATCGAGCATGATATTACCGGTAAAGAATATTTTTCTCCTGCTTATGCCTTCCCTGATAAGGTTTCTTGTACCGCTTGTTTCTGTTGTAAAAAGAATATCAGAGATATGGTCTGTAAGCACCCTGTTTATCTCCTCAGGCATATTTCTGTCAAAAGACCTAAGGCCTGCTTCAACATGCGCGACTTTTACCCCGAGTTTTACCGCAGCCAGGGCGGCGGCGACAGTGGAGTTTACATCGCCTACGACTATTACCATGTCATAGCTGTTTCTAATAAGTATCTTCTCTATGCCCTCTATTATCCTTGCTGTCTGCGCTCCCTGTTCCGCGGAACCGGTATTTAAAAAGATATCGGGTTTCGGAATATCCAAATCCTTAAAGAATACCTTAGACATATTAGCGTCATAGTGTTGTCCTGTATGGACAAGTGTATACTTTATGCGTTTTGGGTGCTTTTTAAACTCGCGTATAAGAGGCAGTATCTTTACGAAATTGGGACGCGCACCGGCTACTAGCAGGATTGATATTCTCTTACTAAGATTGCTTCGTCGCTTACGCTCCTCGCAATGACAAGGCTGTCGGCTTCGCTTCGCTCGCAATGACTGAGGCCTCATGCGTTCTTTCTCCAGTAATCCAGGGTATCTTTTAGGGTCTTATCAAAGGATATCTTCGGTTTCCAGCCTGTGGCTCTTCGCAGTTTTGTGTAATCACCTATAAGAAGCGGGGTGTCATTGGCTCGCAGTTTGCTTTTCTCTACCTTTAGTTTCACCTTTACCTCTGTCATAGAAAGCAGTATATCCAGTATAGACTTTATTGAATAGGCTTTACCTGAGCATATGTTATAGGCCTCTCCGGATATCCCTTTTTTCAACAATAAATAATAGGCGTTTGCCGCGTCACGCACATCAGTAAAATCCCTCATTATGTTTATATTACCTGCGGATATTACTGCCTCCTGCCTGCCTTTTTCTATAAGAGCTACCTGCCTTGCAAGGCTTGAGCATACAAATCTATCCGGCCGCCTGGGTCCTGTGGTATGAAAAGGCCTTGTAACTATTACATTATTATGCTGTCCGCGATAATATTTTAAAGCAAGCAGTTCCTGCGCAATTTTCGTAAAGGCATACAGGTTATCCGCTTTCAGCCTGCAGGCCTCCTTTATGGGCATCTCTTTCCTGGAAACATGCCCGTACTCGTCACATGAACCGGCTATGACAACCCTGGGCTTAAGCTTCAAATCAGACAATGCCTCAAAGATGTTGCTTACTCCAATAATATTTACCGCAACTGTCTGCTCCGGATATTCCTCTGATAAAACAGGTGATGACTGCGCGGCAAGATGAACAACGCAGTCAGGTTTTGTTCTTTTTAATAAGCGTTTTACAGAAGGCCTGTCTTTTATGTCGCATGCTTGATAGAGCTTAAGCTTATTTTTAATATGCCTGATATTCGCGATGTCGGCTGTCTGGCCATCCATGCCGAATAAGGCTATGTTTTCCTTATTTAGCAAAAGCTCTGCTAAATGGCTTCCTACAAAACCGGCTATTCCTGTGATGAGCACTTTCATTGCGATTAGCTGCCCCCATTTTTTGGGATTGCTTCGCCCCCTGAAGGGGGCTCGCAATGACGAGAGGATAAATAGCGTTCAAGGGCGTCCTGCCATACCGGTAAAGGCTGACCCGTAAGTTCTGAGTACCTGAAATTATCAA
>CAZBMI010000222.1:0-2350 GCA_964492885.1 uncultured Planctomycetia bacterium
TCAGGACCGCTATGCTCTTTATTTTTTTAACCGGCCTCATAACTTATCAAACTCCCCCCTGTGCTTTATCTTTGATTTCGCGGTATCCTCGTCTATTACGCCCTGTTCGTAGAGCTTCTTTATCGTCTTATCAAGGGTTATCATCCCGTGCTGGGCGCTCGTCTGTATAACAGTCGCGAGCTGTTCCGTCTTCTGTTCCCTTATAAGGCTCCTTACGGCCGAAGTTCCCGTCATTATCTCGCATGCTACAACACGCCCTTTTGTATCCTTTCTGGGAAGAAGCTGCTGGCATATAACTCCCTGTAAGCACCCGGCAAGCTGTATCATTATCTGTTTCTGCTGATAAGGAGGAAAGATATCTATCAAGCGGTCTATTGTCTGCGGCGCGTCAGGAGTATGCAGGGTGCTAAGGACAAGATGCCCTGTCTCGGCAGCTGTGATGGCTGTTGATATAGTCTCTAAGTCCCTCATCTCCCCTACGAGTATAACATTGGGGTCCTGACGCAGCGCGTGCTTTAAGGCATTAGCGAAACTCTTGGTATCAGAACCTACCTCCCTCTGCTTAATTATACTTCTCTTGTTTTCATGAACATACTCTATGGGGTCTTCTATGCTGATAACAAGGTTCTTCTTTTCACTGTTTATAATATCAACCATTGCCGCGAGGGTTGTGCTCTTTCCCATTCCTGTCGGCCCTGTTGCCAGGACCAGTCCGTTGGGTTTTCTCGCCAGGTCCGCCACAATAGGCGGAAGCTCAAGTTCCTCTGTTGTCTTAATTTTCGAGGGTATTACGCGAAAGGCCGCCTCGACACTGCCCCTCTGCATATGAATATTTACCCTGAAGCGTGAAAGGCCGGGGACGTATAAGGACATGTCAAGTTCAAGTTCTGTTTCAAACCTCACTTTCTGCTCGTCATTCAATATGGAATATATGGCCTTTTTGCTGTCATCCCTGGTTACGGCAGGATATGTAGTATGCTGAAGCTCACCGTCAATCCTTAATGTAGGAGGAAGGTCTTCTGTAAGATGGAGGTCAGAGGCATCCTTGTCAACAGCATATTGCAGCAATTCTTTTATATCTATGTTAGCCATTTTCTGTAAGCTCCTTATTGTTATATTGTATTCTAAAAACTAAAAGGGCCTGCTTCCCCCGCCTGAGAATATATCCTTGAGCTTAAGAGCAAGTTCATCGGCGTTAGAGGCATACTCCATAGCCGACTCCTTGGTTATAACGGATTTATTAATCCATTCTATAAGCGCCTGGTTAAACGAACACATTCCGAAAAGCCTGGCATCCTCAATAAGCGATAAGAGCTGGTTGCTCTTTCCTTCGGCTATATATTTCCTCAAAGTAGGGCTTGAGAGCATTACCTCGCATGCGGGGACCCTGCCGGGTTTATCAGACCGGGGAATAAGCCTCATCGAGATGACACCCTTTATAAGCTGCGACATTTGCAGTTTTATCTGCTGGTGCGCGTGGGGTGGGAAGAAATTGACTATCCTCTCTACCGTCTGTGTGGCATCAACGGTGTGAAGAGTGCTCAATACAAGATGGCCTGTCTCCGCAGCCATCATAGCTGTCTGTATGGTAGCGGCGTCACGCATCTCTCCTATTACTATTATATCCGGGCTCTGCCTTATGACATGGCGAAGGGCATTGGCAAAATCCATGGTATCAATACCTATCTCGCGCTGTGATATGATAGACTTCTTATCAGAGTGGACAAATTCGATAGGGTCTTCTACTGTTATGATATTCTTTTTGAAATTGGTATTTATATAATCCAGCATCGAGGCTATCGTAGTTGACTTTCCGCTGCCGGCATGGCCTGTAAGCAGTATAAGCCCTCTGCGCTCACGGCATAACTTCTCCAGCACTTCCGCAGGAAGATTGAGGTCCGCAAATGACGGTATATCTGTCTTTATCGCGCGGAAGGTAATGGCTTTAGTGCCTCGCTGCATATAAATATTAAAACGGAATCTTCCGAAGCCGGATACGCTGTAAGCGGCATCAAGCTCCTTCATGTCCTCAAAATATCTCTTCTGATTATCGCTTAATATAACATCGATTACATTTTCGATGTCCGAAGGCTTAAGGCTCTCGCTGCCCGCGGGCTCCAGGGTGTCGTTCACCCTGAAAAACGGGGGGCTTCCTACTTTCAAATAGAGGTCAGAGGCTTGCTTCTCAAGCATTTGTTTTAAATAATCGTCTATCTTCATAGCACACCTTTGTCTTTTATGATAATTAGGTGAGGGGTGTGCATAATTCGTAATACGTCATTGCGAGCGAATTCTGCACACCCTTCAACTAAGTCCCCAGCTCCCAGCTGTTTAAATATTCTCTCTGCTT
>CAZBMI010000223.1:0-2341 GCA_964492885.1 uncultured Planctomycetia bacterium
CGAAATGGTGCCCTTCTCTGGCCTCGCCGCTTTCAAGCTCAATAGAGACCTGTGAACGAATCCTCTTTCTCACGAGATGGTGGTGCACCGCGGCTGTCCCCAGCAAAGCGGGAATAGCTATGCTGATATTATCCGTGCCATAATCGCTTAAGATTATAAAAGAGTAACCCTGCTCAATCGCATACTCTGCCTCAAAGCATATCCTCTCGAGGGCCTGTTTAAAGCCTTCTATCCCGCTTTCCGCGTCAAAATAGGTATATATGGTCTTTGCCTTGAAATTGTTTATGCTTATGTTGCGCAGTTTTTCGAGCGTCTTGTCTGTAAGTATGGGGCTTGAGACCCTGAGCTTATGGCAGTGCCCGGCCTCTTCGGAAAGCACGTTCTTTTCAGGGCCTATAAAGCTTTCGAGGCTCATGACAAGCTTCTCCCTTATGGAATCTATAGCAGGATTGGTCACCTGCGCGAATAACTGTTTAAAATAGTTATACAGAAGCTGAGGCTCATTTGATAAACACGCGTGACGAGTATCATTGCCCATTGACCCGATAGGCTCTTTGCCGTCTGTTGCCATTGGCTTTAGTATGAGGTTTAAGTCTTCGCGAGTATAACCGAATGACTTAAGAAGAGAGAGGGTATCCTCGTTGGTACCTACCTTATCTGCCGAGGGCGCCAGGCTGTCGATATCCACCATATTATCCTTAAGCCATCTGCCATAAGGCTTAGAGCGCGATAAGCTTTTTCTTATATCATCAGAAGCCATTTTAGACTCTTCTGTATTTACAAACAGCATCTTTCCCGGCTCTAACCTGCCCGATAGAGTAATATCTTTCGCGTCTATATCAAGGACACCTGCCTCTGAGGCCATAACAACAAGGCCCTCTTTTGTAATAATGTAGCGCGCGGGACGCAAGCCATTTCTGTCAAGAGTAGCGCCTATGCTCGTTCCGTCTGTAAAAGCTATGGCAGCAGGCCCGTCCCAGGGCTCCATAAAACACGCGTGAAACCTGTAAAAATCCCTCAGCTTCTCATCCATTAAATCATTATGTTCCCATGCCGCAGGTATAAGCATTGACATGCTATGCTCTAAGCTCCTGCCTGAAAGCACCAGAAGCTCAAAGACATTGTCGATAGAGGCGGAATCACTGCCGCCCTGCCTTATAACAGGCTTTAGCTTCTCTATGTCTGTGCCAAAGAGTTCGCTTGAAAGGAGCCTTTCGCGGGCGCGCATCCAGTTTATGTTTCCCCTTATTGTATTTATCTCGCCGTTGTGAGCCAGGAACCGAAACGGCTGGGCGAGGTCCCATGTGGGAAAGGTATTTGTGCTGTAACGCGAATGCACAAGGCAGAGAGCGCTCTTTAAGGACTCATCCTGAAGGTCTGTAAAAAACTCCCTTAACTGGCCGGGCATTAAGAGCCCCTTATAAATTAAAGTGCGTGAGGACAGGTTTGTAATGTAAAAGAATTGCTTCTGCTTAACGCCTGATGAGCTTACTGCCCTTCCTGCCTGCTTGCGTATTACATAGAGCTTTCTCTCGAAAGCGGGTTGTTCTTTTAAGGACTTATCTTTCTCAATAAATACCTGAACCATAAACGGAGCTGTATCCCTTGCAAGCTTTCCTGTTACAGAGGCCTTTACAGGGACGTTGCGCCATCCTAACAAGCGTTGGCCTTCTTCAACTATTACTCTTTCAAGAATGGACATGCATTCAGCCCTGTCTGACTTATCAGTAGGAAGGAATACAAGGCCCGCGCCATAATTACCCTGAGCGGGTAATTTTATATTCGATTGCCTGCACGCCTTTTTAAGGAAATCATGAGGCAGCTGCATAAGAAGGCCTGCTCCGTCTCCTGTATTCGGGTCAGAGCCTACGGCGCCCCTGTGGCTTAGGCGTTCTAAAACCTTGATACCCTGCTCTACTATAAGGTGTGTCTTTCGCCCCTTTATGTCGCAGACAAACCCCACGCCGCAGCTGTCATGTTCAAACCGCGGGTCATACAAGCCTTGTCTTTGCGGCAGTCTGCTATTGTTCATCTCTTGAATCTCCCTACTTCTATATGGAACTGCTTTATCTTCTTGCGAAGAGTATTCCTGTTTATGCCGAGCTTCTTGGACGCGGCCAGCTGATTGCCATCGGACTGTTCCAAAGCCTTCTCTATCACAAGCTTCTCTATCTTGTTTATTGTATCAGCATATATCCTGCCTGACGCAGAACTGTAAAACTGCCTGTCTATGATATCCGATATTATCAGCATCTTAAAATTGCCTGTTTTTTAGGCACTCTCTTTTATTTAAATAGGGACAGCGGCCATTTATTTTAAATGGCCTCTGTCCCTATTTATT
>CAZBMI010000224.1:0-2319 GCA_964492885.1 uncultured Planctomycetia bacterium
CTTTTCAAGTAGCTTTGGTCAAAGGAATCAGCCTGTTTACCAGCTTTGGGTATACCAGCGCCGATTACATAAATTATTCCCCAGAACCCAAGCGCACCGATGATATTTATACTATCAGGACGGTTCTGACGTATCCTTTGCTGGAGAATAATATCTATTTAAAGGCCGGGCATACTTATCTCCGGAGTCGGTCAGAAACGGATTTCTCCGAATACAGAAGGCACAACTTCCGCGTTTCATTGGATTTTTATATGTAGGGAGTAAAAAATGAAAAAGTTAAGCTTAATATTTTCAATCTTTATTATATCGTCTTTTCTCGTATTTTCTGTAAATGCAGCAGATGCAGGCAATGATTGGATAAAAGACTACCAGATTGATGAAAAGCTCGGTTTGGCCGGGGGCAACTGGGACATTCCTTTTGCTGAAATAAAGATATTAAATGATTTTACTCAAAGAGTAGAAAAGAAACTGCCGCCATATTCACAGCAGCCTGAAAAAGCTCAGAATATAATTTCAACTCCTTCCGGCGATACCTCTTCCCCGCCAGGTGCGCCTTAAGATGATGCCCGTTAAATTTTGTTATCCTGTATTATGGCCGTCCATCCTTATATCTGCTTAAGTTGCCGATAACAGAAGAAAGATCAATCAGGTTTGTAGCCGGTTTTATTGTGTCCGTCGTGGACCGGGGCAAACCAGGGATACTTTTTGATCATCCGCAGCATGTAGGGGGTTGCCAGGCGCACTGCCAGGCGGCCCAAAGCATCCTTGTAAGGCAGCAGGCGGTTTTTAGCCATGGCTGCCAGAGCCAGGTCGACCGGCTTGCGGCAGGTGAGACGGAGATTTCGTTCCAGGAGGCGTGCGTATTTTTCCGTGTCTATTACGCCTGTTTGCGGATTTGCACACAGGGCCAATAACCACCCGGACTGCCATGCCGGCTCGATCCCGGCTCCTGCAAAGGGATGTGCCAGCCCAAGCACATCGCCGGTACCTATAAATTCCACGCCGCCGCTGAGAAAACTCACCGGGTGTTTCCAGTTTTTGCGCAGAACCGGTATTTTCCAGCCAGCCGGCTCCGGGTTTTCGGGCCGGATATGATAGCCGTGGTATTGTTTTATATAATCAAGGAAGTTGCTATACCACTGCCTTACAAGTGTGCGGTCGGCCAGACCGCCTATCCCGATATTTACATGGTTACCTTTTCCCAGAAATACCCATCCATAGCCGTTTATTCTGCTGTCAAAAATCATCAGATGACGGTTTGGATGCGGTCCTTTTTCTGCATGCCCGTCGAATCGGAAGATAATACCGTTGGAGAGCCGGTTCCAGTTATCCTGCAGGATCCTGCGGGTAAAACCGCTGTAACCCGCTGCAACCACCGTCTGGGGCGTAAAAAGGCTCCGGTCGGAAATTGAGACCCTCTTAAAGACAATATCAATACCGGGTTCCGCATCGAGACGCTCAATCAGTTTTTGCTGCAGATCAAGACGCCTGGTAACAACGAAAAAGCCTTTTATGTCAAAATAACGGTTATGCCTGAATACAAGCCTGACCCCGGGCACGAAGTGATCTGCGCCCTCGGCCACAATGCCTATCGTATGGTCCAGGTAGCGTGCAAATTCGCAGCTTACAGCCCCGCCGCAGGGCTTGTTCCATATGCGCGCTTCATATACGGTGACTTTAAATCCGCGGCGCGCAAGGTGCCAGGCAGCAGAAAGGCCGGCTATATTTCCTCCTATTATGGAGATTTCTTTTTTCAATGCAGCTCTGCTTTATATAATTCCGGATTTTTCCCAAAACGCTCAAATGCCGCTCAGAAAAGACTTTTTTCAATTGATTCACTTATAAAACATAACACGAAATAATCTGAAGATTCAATTATTGAAGCATGGCCGGGTATTTATGGGCGCGAGAGCTATCCATTGACATAATTCTGTAAATCATATACCTGATTATAACGATAAGGCCAAACCATGGGGGACCATGGGGCGGAAAGCCATGGATCTCGTCAATGAGACAGTCGGGCTGCCGAAAAGCGATAAAAAGCGCTTCCCGCCCGCCGGGAAGCGCTTTTTACGTATATAGAGCACAAGAGATTGATAAAAGAGAGGTTTTGCCGTGTTCTGTCTGAGTTTGCCCCGATATAATTATTTCGTGGTTTTACTTGTTTGTCTTTTATGTATTTTTATTTCCGGATGTTCCGGCGAAGAGGCCCCGAAAACCGGCAAAAAGCAAGAACCGGGCGGCAAAGAGCCCGTAAAGATGGTCTATGTTGACTGGGCTTCTGAAAAGGCAAGTTCAAACGTGGTTAAGGCGGTTATA
>CAZBMI010000225.1:0-2281 GCA_964492885.1 uncultured Planctomycetia bacterium
ACTCGTTTTTAAACTTATGAAGAATATGCTAAAAAAAATACTGATATTATTGACAATAGCGTCTTTTGTGATGCAAACCGCGGAAACGGGCTATGCCCTGCGGCCTGCCTCATCAATAAATATCGCGGAAAGCGCGAAGGCTGCAGAGCCTATTGAAAAATTATCCACAGCTTTATGGGTAACAGCTGAAGCCATAACGCAGGAACAAGATATACTGATAAAAAAATCCTGGTGTGAAACGTTCTTCAAAAAACATATTGATACAGCAAAAAAATTCGAAGACCTGCTCGCTGCTCTTGCAAGGACTGATTCTGATAAAAGAATCCCTGATATGCTTGAGAAAATATCCGTTCATATTAATACTAAATCGCATTCACAAAAGATAAAACCCTCTGACATCAAAAAACTAAAAAACCTCCTTAATATATACACCTCAATTACCTCTGCCAATATCTACTCTCCCCTGTATTCAAATGGGGACAGCATATCCCTATGCGTAAACGCTAAAATACTGCATAAAACATTTAATAAAACCAACAAAGAAGATATATTCGGTTTCAGGCTTGAAAAGATTATGGATATCCTGCTTAATGCGGACAAGAAACAGGTATCTGACTTTTTAAAGAATATGGAGGCTGCTGTGCCCAGCCTGCTTGATAAGATATATTTTGTTTATGATGAAAAATATAATGCCATAGCAATAAGCCCTACCTATAAACACCCTGCGGTAGAGTACTCCATAGGAGCAGGCGGCATACGGCATATGAAAAGCTCCTTAAGGCAGAGATATGCAGACACTCAGAAGGCCATGATGCCCGCGATAACAGAAGCCAAAGACCTTGGAAGCTCCATGTTATGGAAAAACATGGTAGCCAGGCTGCCTTATGAAGGCGTTAAAACAGGCATCATACCCATAGAGGAAGAGTTGATTGACAGCGAAAAGGTAAGAGATTCATATCTTTTGGACATAAAAAGCAACAAGCAGGCTATGTTAAAGCGATGGGCAGGCTCTCTTGCTGATATAGGATTCTTTGAGTATTCTGTAGGCGGTCCTGACATGGGCATGAATGGCGAATACATTGACATAATAACAGATACTGTCCGGCAAAGGTATGTTGAAAACATATTCTACGAACTGTCATTAATACAAAAAAGCGGCATTAGGATAGAGACTTTTAATGATTACAAGAGCGCGCTTAAGAAGATAGAAAAAGATACAGGATCTGTATTTCTTAACGGCCGGCAGGTAGACGCCATGAGAAATCTTGTCATAGAATCTTTAAGAGAAGATAATGGCGAGGCTGCTCTTAATGCAAAAGGGCCTGAGCAAGAAGGCATCAAAAAAGAACTTATAGACAAATTCAATATGATTTTAGGCTCTATAGTAGTAAGCGGCACTAAAAAAAGAGGGGCTCTGGAGTTTGCCGAATACTCGCCTACAAGCTACGGAGCGGCAATAGCTGTAAACGTACTCGTAGAACACCTTAAAATTACAGGTAAGATACCCAAGAAAAAGAGCAACAATGAGATAACAATCAGGATAGAAGGCGCGGGAGAGGTAGGCGGAGGGCTGGCGTATCTTCTCGCTCTTATGGGTTACAGAATAATTGCTATTTCCGATGAAAACGGCAGTGTTTACAAGAAACAGGGTTTCAGCATGGACGTCCTTCGTGAGTATTACCGCATACGCCCTATAGAAAGCAGGAGCATTGTAAGAGAGCTGGCATACTGCGCGGATGAGACAGATATAAGCTCTCCCGGAGGCAGTTTAAGAAAATACCCGGCTGATATAGACGTACCTGCTGCGTCTGCCTACACCATAAACAGGGGCAATTTCCACCAGTTAAACCTGGCAAATTATATATCAGCGATAATAGAAGCAGCCAATATATCTTTTAAAGGTACTGAAGACATGCTTCATGACGCTGACATACCGGCTGTCACAGGCTTTATCGTAAACCAGGGCGGCGTAAAATGCTGTTTTGCGCAGGATTACCTGCGCCACATGGTCATACCCGGAGAAATAGACATAATAAATAATGAAAAAGTAAAAACAGCTATATATGACATGTATACTGATTTAAGGCATAATGTTACATATATAGTTTCAGCAGTTCTGGCGTTAAGAGAGAGCAACAGGCAGATAAACACTACCCAGATAGCGAATATTATAGCAATAGCAATAGCAAACCACAGGGCTTATGTATATAATCTTTTTAAATCCTATAAAAACAACCCCGGCAAGCGCCTGGAGCCCAAAGATATCTCCCTTATCAGGGAT
>CAZBMI010000226.1:0-2267 GCA_964492885.1 uncultured Planctomycetia bacterium
GGACTTTTATATCCCCTCTCTTAAAACTCTATACTGACCTCTTAGGCGAGATCATTATCCAAGCGCCTATTTGAATGCTTCTTTGGTTCCGTCCACAGGAGTTCTCACGCTTCCTTCTACCGCCACATAACCTGTCTCAGCGCTGCCCTTTACGGGAACTACTACTACATCCTTTATCTTTTCAGGCTTGCCTGTAACAGTCTCGGCTACGCTGGTTCCTGTGTTAACTACGGTATTTACACCTGTCTCTGTTGTATTAGCCACTGTCTTTCCGGCCTGCTTGGTAATAGTAAACGGCCAGCTTATGATACTTTTGAAAAACTTAGCTACCTTGTTCTCCTGCGCGGCCTGTTCCTCCTGCGCGAAAGCGCTGGACAATGATGCTATGCAGACCACTGCGGTCAATACCACTGCCAAAGCTATTTTTCTGTCTCTCATAGTACCCTCACCTTTCTTTGTTTTTATATATATTAATGCATCCGGCCCGGCAATACAAGCAAAAAATAACAAAAATCCAAGAAAAGATTATTGCTTCTCGCCTGTCCTGTAAATGGCGTCACAAAGAAATTTCAGAAAAGTGTTTTTGTTGTCTTCTTCAATGCTTGTAAATATGACACCGCAGTTATATCTGCCCGGCCTGTCTGCAGCCTTTACCCTGGTTATTTTGCCGTCGCAATGTATGGGGTTTAACGCGCCCGGCGGAGACATCTCTATCTCGGTCTCTGTGCCCACGGGAAGCTTTTTTTTCGTATCCATCATCATCCCGCTCGCGCTTATGTTCCTGACGGATGCCTTTGCCCGCTCGAGACCTTCTTTCTTCTTTATGCCCAATGTAACAGGAACGGATATATCTATTCTTATATAATATCTCTTCTCTTTCCCGCCTGCCGGCCTGGAGCTCCTGCGTCTCTCCCTGACTAAAGAACTGTTATCTTTTTTGCCGCGCGGCATCAAGCTCTCTCCTTAAAAAGAAAACGAAGCAATTCTGCGTATGTCACACTAAAAAGATAATTGCTCCGTTTTTTTCACAATATTAAATAAGTTATGGCTCTGGTACTATTTCTCTTCAAATACAAATTCTGGCTGCAGAATAGGGCTGTAATCATGCGGCATCGGAAAAAGAAAAGTCACTGTATCGTAAGCGCCGGCGCCTGTTCTTACAACCGCCATTCCGAGGCCTTTTAATGTCCCGTATGTTATACCCATAAGAGGGTTATTGGTATCTACACTAGTATCATATATATTCATAGGCAGTTCTACCCAGCCGGTTACTATATTTACAATACCCCTGCCTAATTTCTTTCCCATCTTTTCCACAACACTGCCTTCTTCGGCAAAAACCGGTAAGGCTACTGCCGCTATACATAACACAAGTATTCCAGCTGCCGCCAACCTTGCGCTTTTCTTCATCTTATCCTTCCTTCTTTTATAATAATTATACTATATATTCAGTTTTAGTTTAACAACAGAAAAAGATTTTGTCAAGGGCAAAAAACCTATACTTAATTTAAATTTACTCCTTGTACCCTTGCGCCTTATGCCTTGTGCCCTATACTATCAGACAACCGCATTGCTCAATGTGCCTATCGATTCTATCTCCACAGACACCTTATCGCCTTTTTTCAGCTCCCCCACGCCTTTAGGCGTGCCTGTGGCTATAACATCACCCGGCAAAAGCGTCATGACATGCGAGATAAACCAGACAAGATAACCCGTGTCAAATATCTGGCATGATGTTGATGAAGACTGGCGCTCCTGATTATTCACAAAGAGCCTGAGGCAAAGGCTTGCCGGGTTTATGCCTGTACTTATGCACGGGCCTATCGGAGCAAATGTATCGAATGACTTTGCCCTTGTCCACTGGATATCCTTCTTCTGTAAATCCCTTGCGGTAACGTCATTTATGCATGTAAAACCCAGTATATAATCATTACTCTCCTGCCTCTTTATCTTGGTTGCCTGTTTTTTTATGACAACAGCGAGCTCTGCTTCATAGTCTAACCTCTTTACCATGGGCGGATATACTATATCACAGCCAGGGCCTGTAACAGCTGTTGAGGGCTTTAAAAAAAGTGCGGGCTCTTCGGGTAAGGGCATGCCGAGCTCTTTGGCATGGTCCTTATAGTTTAACCCGACACATACTACCTTTGACGGCATTACAGGAGCGAGAAGCCTGACTTTGCCCGCATTCAAAAAACGCGAATCAGGGATAATCTTTTCATCATAAACAGAATTTTTAACAGGCAGGATATTCTCTTCTTCCAGTA
>CAZBMI010000227.1:0-2256 GCA_964492885.1 uncultured Planctomycetia bacterium
GCAAGCCTGAATGCCGTTGCTATCTCCACAGGATTATCTGCTGTCGCTATAGCCGTGTTTACTAAAACAGCGTCACAGCCAAGCTCCATGCATTCAGCTGCCTCAGAGGGCCAGCCTATGCCCGCGTCTACTACAACAGGCACCTCTATCTCATTTACCAATATCCTTACAAGCTCTTTTGTCTTCAGGCCCCGGTTGCTTCCTATGGGAGAGCCCAAAGGCATAACCGCACAAGCTCCTGCCTGCTCAAGCCGCTTTGCCGTGCTCAGGTCAGGGCTTATGTAAGGAAATACCTTAAAGCCCTCTTTTACGAGCTCCTCTGCCGCCTTTAATGTCTCCGCGTTATCAGGTAAAAGATACTTGCTGTCAGCTATCACTTCTATCTTTATCCAGTCTCCGCAGCCCATGGCTTTTCCAAGCCTTGCTATTCTTACAGCCTCATCAGCGTTGCGGGCTCCTGAGGTATTTATCATAACAGTACAGCCTTCTGGTATATAGTCTAAAATATTTTCATCCTCTGAGTCTATGTCCACACGCCTTAACGCGACTGTCACAACATCTGCCTGTGATTCTTCCAGCACCCTTTTAACAATAGACTTATCCGGGAATTTACCGGTGCCTATAAAGAGTCTGTTTTTTATATCTTTTCCCGCTATTTGTAATATGTCTTCCATCTCAGCCTCCTCCCACGAAGCTTACTATCTCTATATTGTCACCCTCGTTTAAAATTATCTCTTTCCATCTCTCCTTAGGAATAATATTGTAATTATGCTCTATTACTATCTTGTCATGATTTAGCCTTTTTGAATCTATAAGCTCTATAAGGCTGTTCTGCTTTTGGACATTATGCTCTTTACCGTTTATCTTAAGTATCATCTCTTTAAAAAGGGGACAGTCCCCTTTTTTTTAACTCACAGTGCTGCAAGGGGTTATGATGCCTTTAAAATATTTTACAATCTGCGATATATTATCGGATTCTGCTATAGCCCGTATGACAGCTATATTACGCGCACCCTTTTCAATAAGTGAATCTATATTATCGATATTTACGCCGCCGATAAACACAAGCGGTTTTCTCGAGATATTAAGAGCCTCTTTTACATCAGCTGTCCCTATGGAATAATCTTTTGTCTTTGTCGCGAATACAGGGCCGAAAGCGGCATAATCACAATCAGAGCTGTTTGCCTTCTCAAGCTCTTTTAATGAGTGTGTTGATATGCCTATTATCTTATCCCTGCCTAATACCTTTCTCGCGTAAGATACAGGATACCTCTTGATGTCCTCCTGGCCTAAATGCACTCCGTCGGCATTAACCTCTTTTGCGATATGAGGGTCGTCATTTACAATAAAAGGCACGCTCTTTTTCCTGCAGGCAAGCAAGAGTTTCTTCCCCAGCCTGGTAAGCTCTTCTTTTGACAAGTCTTTTTCGCGCATCTGCAGTATATCCACGCCCGCTGAAAGAGCCTCTTCTGCTATTTGCGCAGCAGGGCGGCCCTTTGCGTATTCTGAGGTTAAAACAAAATAAAGATTATTCTTATTAAAAGGATACATAACAGATTTGCCGGCAATGACATAATTCGGACACGTATGCCTTCAGCGTGATTTGTTACTTTTTAAAAACCTTGGCCCAGGTATCGCGCAGAGATACCGCGCGGTTGAATACAGGCCTTTTAGCAGAGGTGTCCTTATCCGCGCAGAAATACCCCTGCCTTTCAAACTGGTATAAATTTTGAGGGTTTGCGTCTTTTAGCGCAGGCTCAACATAAACAGGATAGAGCACTTTCAGCGAATCGGGATTCAGATTATCTTTATAATCCTTTCCCTCTTCAGTATCATCAGGAGCAGGCTTTAAGAAGAGGTTATCATAAAGCCTGGCCTCAGCCTTAAGCGCGTGTTTTGCCGATACCCAGTGAAGCGTTGCTTTGACTTTACGTTTATCAGGCGCGTCACCGCCCCGCGTAGCAGGGTCATAACTGCACTTGAGCTCTGTTATGTTTCCTTGCGCGTCTTTTACTGCCTCTTCACATTTTATAAAGTAAGCGTAACGCAGGCGCACCTCTCTGCCCGGGGCAAGACGGAAAAACTTCTTAACAGGGTTCTCCATAAAATCATCCCGCTCTATATACAGGGTTTTAGAAAAAGGCACCTTTCTTGTGCCTGCGGCCTTATCCTCAGGGTTGTTTATCGCCTCAAGCTCTTCTTTCTTACCTTCAGTATAATTTGTTATTGTAACCTTAAGAGGCCTTAACACCCCCA
>CAZBMI010000228.1:0-2239 GCA_964492885.1 uncultured Planctomycetia bacterium
ATCAACTTTATGCTCGATTTACACACCAAGAAACACGGTTATCAGGAGGTTTGGCCTCCTGTCTTGGTAAATAGAAAGAGCATGACAACAACCGGACAGCTTCCTAAATTTGAAGAGGATATGTACAGGCTAAAAGATGATGACCTGTTTCTTATACCAACAGCAGAAGTCCCTGTTACCAATATCCACAGAGATGAGGTATTAAATGAAGAGGACATGCCTATATATTATACTGCCTATACCCCATGTTTTAGAAGGGAGGCAGGCTCATACGGCAAGGACACTAAGGGCTTATCAAGAGTCCACCAGTTTGACAAGGTGGAAATGGTGAAGTTTGTAAAACCTGAAACCTCCTATGATGAGCTTGAATCACTGCTTTCAAACGCTGAAGAGGTATTACAGCTGTTAAAACTGCCATACAGGGTTCAGCTTTTGTCAACAGGCGATATAAGCTTTGCGGCGAGCAAATGCTATGATATCGAGCTATGGGCAGCAGGAAGCTCTTCCTGGCTGGAGGTCTCCAGCTGTTCTAATTTCGAAGACTTCCAGGCAAGGCGGGGTAATATAAAGTTTAAGAACAAGAAGACAGGAAAGCTCTCGTACGTCCATACCCTTAATGGTTCAGGTGTTGCCTTTGCCAGGCTTATCATAGCCATAGTCGAGAACTACCAGAAAAAAGACGGCTCTGTAGAAATACCAAAGGCATTACAGCCTTATATGGCGGGCACGAAGGTGATAAAGCCGGTTTAACTATTTTTTTATGTTTAAGAAGACCTTAAAGATACTGCTGGGCATATTTACGATTCCTATATGCGCGGGAGTCTCTGTAAGCCTTTACGAGCAGTTAAGCAGGATAAAAGTCGTATCTTATTATCACCAGAAGTATTTTGTAATAGGAATAATAGCTTACCTTGTTGTGCACGCGGTTGTATTTAAGCCTTCTTATCTGTATATATTCAGCCATGAATTGATGCATGCTATAGCGACATGGCTCTCAGGCGGCAGGGTAACCTCTTTTAAGGTATCGCCCAAAGGCGGGAATGTGGCTGTTACAAAGAGTAACCTCTTTATAGCGCTTGCGCCTTATCTTTTTCCATTCTATACAATAGTAATTTCCATACTGTTTTTCGCGGCAAAGATATTTTTAAAAGGAAGCATAAATTATAACCCTTTTTTGTTCGCGATAGGTTTTACGCTGGCCTTTCATATAATACTGACTGTGGATTTTTTGAAGATAAGGCAGACAGACCTTATGCACGCCGGATATTTCTTTTCAATATGCCTTATATACGCGGTAAATATCACAGTGATAGGCTTTATATTCAGCCTGCTTTTCGGCAATGTGACATTGCTTGGATTTTTACAGGTTGCCTATTTTAAGTCAAAATATATATATATGGCTGTTTACAGCCAGCTGTTTCTTTGAATATTACTAATATTTGACAACGATTACCCGTAGTGGTATATTATACTTCAAAATCAAGCGGAGGAGTGGCAGAGTCTGGTTGATCGCGGCGGTCTTGAAAACCGTTGTGCCGCAAGGTACCGTGGGTTCGAATCCTACCTCCTCCGCCAGTGATACCAATTCGAACCTTTGTGTTCTTGAATAAAAGGGGACACCACAAACCAAATGTGAAATTTGGTACGGGGCAGGCAATACTTAATTGCAGAAGGCAGGCATGAATGTAGATAAAGGAAGAATATTTATCGGTCGTTTTCAGCATAAGAAAGACCTGTTGGAATCGATATCAGGCTTATGCAAAAAAGAGAACGTAAGACTGGGCACCTTTTTTGTAATAGGCGCGTTAGATGGTGTAAAGCTGGGCTACTATAAACAGGATGAGAAGAAGTATGTTGATTGCGTAAGCCTGGATAAGAAGCTGGAGATAACATCCTGCGCAGGCAATATATCTTTAAAAGATTCGGAGATTTTTGTTCACGCGCATATAACGCTTGCTGACCATGAAGGACATTGTTATGGGGGCCACCTTATGAAAGGCTCCTCTATATTTGCCGCTGAATATTGTATCAGGGAGCTCACAGGAGATAAGCTCCATAGAAAGTACGACCCTGAAACAGGCCTGAGCTTGTGGTAGAACAGAGTCTTTTTAGCAAGGCCTTTTAAAAGGTATTATGGTTAATATCGTAATAGAGAAAGCCCAAGAATCCGATTGGCCTTACATACAGGAGAAATTAAAAAAATTGTCGATAGATAAAGGTATTGAAAAGAAAGTTGTTT
>CAZBMI010000229.1:0-2188 GCA_964492885.1 uncultured Planctomycetia bacterium
GTAAAAGATTAGTTATTTATTTATTAAAGTCTGCCGCGCAAGCGGCGGAAATTTTATGAGTTATGGGGTCAGACCTCAGGTCTGACCCCATAACTACACAAGCAGGGGATTGGCAGGTAAGGTTTACCCCGTTAGAGAGCTTTGTCTTTTAACGGGGTAAACGCCGGAGTAATCAAAGCTAATGGTTTTGGTTAGCGCGCGTATTATAGTCTGGCTGTCTGCTTTTGTTTTTTAAAAGCCAAAAAAAGATGAATGCATGCTAATTGCTTGTATTCGCGTATCAAACCTGTTGGATGATAAACATCTAATAGAATTAAATGACAGCTATTAAGCTGGTGTACTATGCTGCCGGCAACCTCAACAACAGTAATGGTTCGCTGAACAACAGGGGTTCAAACGGCAACTATTGGAGCAGTACGCAGAACAGCTCTACCAATGGCAGGAACTTAAACTTCAACAGTACCAGCTGCAACATGAACAACAACACTAAGGCGAACGGTTTTTCCTCGCGTTGCCTTTAAGAGACTGTAAAAAGCCTGCCAATCTCTTGACTGTTTAGCCGCGGAAACCAGGCAAAGAATAGATAGGGGCCCCTTATGGCAATGCATGATACACTGCCTGTTTTTAAAAAAAGCTATGATTTGTTAATAGAGATATTTAAGATGGTCTCAGGGCTTTCGCGCGAGTATAAATACACTATTGGAGAAAAGCTAAAGAATGAATCTCTAAGTCTTCTACTTTATATATATAAAGCCAATTCAAGCAGGGACAAGGAAATGCCTATAGAAAAATGCAGGGAAAGCGCTGAAACAGTGCGCCTGCTTGTGCGGATACTGCATGATTTAAGGCAGATAAGCATAAAAAGAATGGCTGCCCTTAATATGTTAATAGAAAATATCAATAGACAGCTTAATGGCTGGAAAAAGGCCGGTATTGTTAATAATGGATAATACGCGGCTTCTTACGGATTTGTTTAAGGCCTATTATAACGCGCGCAGGAATAAAAGGAACACTATAAATCAGTTGAAATTTGAATTACACTTTGAGCAGGAGATATTTAAGCTGTATGATGAAATCAAAAACAGGGTTTATGTCCCTTCGCGGGAAATAGCTTTTATCATTAATAAGCCTGTCCTGCGCGAAATATTTGCCGCGGATTTTAGGGACAGGGTTGTGCATCATCTCTTATTTGGATACATAAGCCCTGTAATAGAGAAATACCTTATTTATGACTGCTATTCATGCCGAAAGGGCAAGGGAACAAGCTTTGGTATAAAAAGAGCGGCCAAATTTATGCGGAGTTGTTCTGATAACTATCAAAAAGACTGCTATATTATGCAGATGGATATTTCAGGTTATTTTATGGCAATTGAAAGAAAAGCGCTCTTTCATAAAACAAATAACATATTGCAGGCAGAGTATCGTAAACGCGCCGTATCAGGCAGCACAGTTGCTTTTGATACGGACTTAGTTGATTTTTTGCTTAGAAAGACCATATTTCACAATCCTGCCGGCAGTTGTGTGATTAGAGGCAAGGGGTCTGACTGGAATAATCTTCCCTGTAATAAAAGTTTGTTTTATGCCTCAGCGGGCTGCGGGCTCGCGATAGGCAACCTGTCCAGCCAGCTTTTTGGCAATGTGTTTTTAAATGATTTTGACCATTGGATAAAACATAATATGAAATTTAACTGTTACGGCAGGTATGTAGATGACTTTTTCATAATGCATAATGATAAAAGAAGGCTTTTAAATGCCTTGCCAATAATAGCGGATTACCTAAAAACACATGACAACCTTATCCTGCACCCGAACAAGACAAAAATCAATCATCAGAAACGCGGTTTTTTGTTTTTGGGAACGATAATAAAGCCGTATCGTATATATATCGGCAGGCGCGTGAAAGGCAATTTTTATCAGGCAATAGAAAAGCTAAACAGGGTTGTTGTCAGGCGCGGTGCGGCTGATATAACCTATGAAGAAAAAACAAGGTTTGTAAGTATAATGAATTCTTATCTTGGAATAATGAAGCATTACAGCACCTTAAGGATAAGAAGGAAAATAATAAAAAACAGAATCTCAGGAAAATGGTGGGATATGGTATGCATAATAGGCTGTTGGATGAAATTCGCGGTAAGGGATTTTAGCCGCTATTCCACCGGATAAAGCCCTGACCCCTTGGTTTTTATCC
>CAZBMI010000230.1:0-2184 GCA_964492885.1 uncultured Planctomycetia bacterium
TGGTGAGGAATCAGGGCCTTTAGGATACTCGGCAAAACATGGTATTTTTGTCTCCAGGAAGATGTTTACGCAGGATTACGCTAAAAGGCATATAATGGACAAAGACAAGCTGAATATCAGTTTTTGCCAGCCGATAGTGCATAGTCAGGGGGTACTAGCGGTAATATGCGTGGGAAGCGCAAGCGCAAACCTTACCCATGAGCAGATAACCAGGCTTTTATCAACATTGGCAAATTTCGGTTCCGTGGCTCTCGCTAATACTAAACTCGTAGACCGCATAAGAGAACAGTCCGCGAGAGACGGATTGACATGGCTTTACAACCACCAGTATTTTCAGACCTACATGGATAATGTCTTAAAAAACGCTAAACGCCAAAATGAGAATTTAGGTTTTATAATGATGGATATAGACCACTTCAAGACCTTCAACGATACATACGGGCATCAGGCCGGGGATTATGTGCTTAAAAAAGCCGCTTCCATATTCCATTCGCAATTAAGAGGAAGTGACATGATAGCGCGTTATGGCGGGGAAGAGTTTGTAGCGATACTACCGCACAAAAATATAGAAGATACCTGCAGTATTGCCGAGAGGATACGCAAGGTATTTGAAAGAACTGAATTTGAATTTGAGGGAAAGGGTCTAAACATTACATTAAGCGCGGGCGTAACAGCCTTTGACCCCAAAAAGAGAAAGGATATAACCAAAGAACTGTTGATAAAATACGCTGACAGCGCGCTTTACAGGGCAAAGGATGAAGGGCGTAATAAGGTTATTATGCGGAGTATATAATATTTTTAAAAACCAAGTAAATGTGAGAGGTGATATATGGAGATAGTAGATCTTTTACACGTAGCAATGGACGCAAAAGCCTCGGATATCATACTTGTTGTGGGGGCGCCTCCGGCACTTAACGTTCACGGAAATGTAAAGCCTACTGATCTCGCTGTTCTTATGCCGAAAGACGCTGAAAAGCTTATATACCCTATGCTTAACGAAGAACAGCGTTCTCTTTTCGAGAAACAGCATGATGTGGATTTTTCTTATTCTGTAAGCGGCTTAGGCAGGTTCCGCGTAAATGTTCATAAGCAGCGCGGCAGCGTAGCCGCTGCTATCAGGGTTATCCCGACAAAGGTGCCGTCAATCGATGATTTAAAGCTTCCCAAGGCCGCAATAACAAACTTATGTAATCTGCGAAACGGGCTTGTTCTGGTTACAGGCCATTCAGGAAGCGGAAAGACGACAACATTAGCTTCCATGATAGACCGTATAAACTCAGAGCGCTCGTGCCATATAATCACTATCGAAGACCCGCTGGAGTTTACGCACAGGCACAAAAAGGCTGTTTTGGAACAACGCGAAATCCCGGTTGATTCAGATTCATTTTCAAGCGCCTTGCGGCACGTAAGCAGACAAAGCCCGGACGTGATATTAATAGGAGAGATGCGTGATTTAGAGACAATATCAGCCGCCATAAGCGCTGCCGAAACAGGCCAGCTTGTCTTCTCCACAATGCCTACAGTTGATGCCAGCGAAACCGTAAACAGAATTATAAGCGCTTTCCCCTCCGCCCGGCAGCAACTGGTGAGATTGCAGCTTGCCTCCAGCATAGCAGGCATTGTATCGCAAAGACTCCTGCAGCAGGCGCATGGCAGTGATATGATAGTCGCTTGTGAAATTATGCTAGGTATAACGCCTGTCAGAAATTTAATACGCGAAGGCAATGTCCATCATATTCTCAATGTAATTGAGACTAACGCAAAACACGGCATGCAGTCTATGGACCAGGCGATCATAGACCTTTACAGAAAACAACTCATAGCAAAAGATGAGTTTCTTGCCAATATAAGGGATAAAGAGAGGGACGAGGTGAGGGCTGTTATATAATGAAGCGCGCAAATAAGTCCATAAGGGTAAGGTCCGGTTCCGTAGTGAATACAGCAAAAGGCGTTTTGAGAATTGAAGCAACTGCTGTCAGGAGCCTTATAGCAAGGATTGATAAGAGTTTTACAAAAACGGTCAAGCTTATTATGGCAAGCAGGGGTAGAGTGGTAATAACCGGAATGGGAAAGCCGGGCATAATAGGCCAGAAGATATCAGCCACTTTGTGTTCAACAGGAACTGCAAGGCTCTTCCTGCATCCAGCCGAAGCCGTACATGGCGACCTTGGACGCGTTAAACCC
>CAZBMI010000231.1:0-2163 GCA_964492885.1 uncultured Planctomycetia bacterium
TAAGGCGCGCGCCTGAATTCGGCGTAAATATCGATATGCCTTTATTTGATATTACTGCCGTGACAAAGCGCAAGGATGAGGTTGTATCAAAATTGCGAAACGGCGCCGAGACGATGCTTAAGTCAAAGAACATAGATTTAATCTTTTCAGACGCCGGTTTCATAGACGCCAATACTGTCAAGACAAAGGACTCTTTGGTAAGCGCAAAGAATATAATAATAGCCACCGGGTCTGTTCCTGTTGAGACAGACGCGCTTAAGATGGACAATAAGACAATACTTTCAAGCAAGGATATGCTTGCGCTTGAGAAACTTCCTAAGAGCCTTACTGTTATAGGAGGAGGTTTTATCGGTTGTGAATTTGCCTCGATGTACAGCAGGCTCGGAGTTGAAGTTACTATAATAGAGCTTACGGAAGGGCTTTTGCCCGGTTTTGACAGAGAGGCCGCAAAGCGCCTGGAGAATGCTTTTAAGAAGAACAATATAAATGTCTTAAAAGGCGAGAAAGTGACATCTCTGACTGCTGCCGGAGACAAAGCAAAGGCATGCTTGGAAAACGGCAGAGAGATAAATTCTCAAAAGGTCCTTTTATGTATCGGCAGGAGGCCGAATATCAGCAATCTGGGCCTTGAAAACGCCGGCATTAAAACAGAGAAGGGCGCTGTGAGCATTGAGGAGAGTTTAAGAACAAGCGCGCCTAACATATACGCTATAGGAGATGTAACAGGCAGATTTTTCCTGGCACATGTTGCTTCTTACGAGGGCAGGTTTGCTGTTGATATAATATCAGGTAAGCAGGCAAAACCCGACTATTCCGCAGTGCCCAGCGCTATATTCACGAGCCCTGAACTGGCAAGCGTGGGTTTAACTGCCCGGCAAGCAGAAGAACAGGGGGTTGAGGCAGAGGTTGTAAAGCTTCCTTTTACAGCTGTAAGCAAGGCGCATATAATGGGACAGACAGAAGGTTTTATAAAGCTCGTGACAGATAAGAAGACAAAGAATATCATAGGCGCTTTAATCTTAGGCGCATCCGCAAGTGAGCTGATATCTAATTTCACTATAGCCATCAGAAATTCCCTTACCGTAAAGGCGATATCAGAGACCATATTTGCCCATCCTACGCTTTCCGAAGGCGCGCTTGATGTTTCAAAAAGAGCGGGCGTTTAATAAAACTTTCCTTTTTACCGGGTTAAATTATGATATGCAGGTTAATAGACTTAGGGCTCTTAAGCTTTGATAAAGCTTATTCTGCCCAAAAACATATTCTTTCACGCCTAAAGAAACAGAGAGACGGGCATTATCTTATACTTCTCGAGCATGAGCCTGTATTTACCCTCGGCCGGCTCGGAAGAGAGGAAAATCTGATAACAGAAAAATCAGGCCGGTCTTATTCTGATGTGCCTGTAGTAAGGACTGACCGCGGCGGAGATATAACTTTTCACGGCCCGGGCCAGGTTGTCGCGTATCCTGTCTTTGACCTTACAAGGCTCTATAAGGATATCCATAAATTTTTACGCGCGCTTGAAACTGTTATAATCTCAACACTATCGGATTATGGCGTAAGGGCCTATGCCCTTGACGGGCGTACAGGGTGCTGGACAGGCAGCGGGAAGATAGCTTCCATAGGTGTAGGGGCAAGCAGCTGGATTACGTACCACGGACTTGCGCTTAATGCCAATGTTAAGCTTAAATACTTTGAGATGATAAATCCCTGCGGTTTTAATGATATACGCATGACCTCCATGAAAGAAATTCTAAACAGGGAGGTTGACATAGCAGAGCTTAAGGATAGACTTGTTTTAAACTTCTCCGATGTCTTTAGTCTTGAGGTGCAAGAGTTTAGCTTTTTTAAAGATCAATCTATTTGTAAATGATTTTGCTATGCTTTGGGTGGTTTTCGCAGGAACGTTCGCAACCCCCAGCGTGGGTTGCTCACTCTGCTTTTCTGCTCATTTACACAGTTTAGCGCCATGAAAAAACCCTGCCATTCGCAGAAAAGAAAGTCCTGCTGCAAACCATCCAAACCATAGCACTAAGCCCATTTAACATATCACGCATTTAATAGCTTAATAATTATTAAAGCTTTTATACAGCTACCGGCTTTGGGGGAACCAGAGCAAAACCTTGTTTTTGTGAGCGGCCATGGTTCGCCCGTGTTAGCCTT
>CAZBMI010000232.1:0-2152 GCA_964492885.1 uncultured Planctomycetia bacterium
GCCCGCCTTCTGTGCCATTCTCATCTTCAGGCTCAGGTTCGGGTTCAGGCCCGGGCTCTTCTCTTAAAATCTCTTCTTCTTCATTACCATCATCCTTAAGCTCATCCTGTTCTTTCGCATCAGAGACATCAACAGCTTCGTCTTCCGCGGAGCTCTTATTAAACCTTTTTCTTAATGATTCTATTATCTCCTCAAGCCCCAGGTATATAGTAGGTATTATAATAAGCGATAAAAATGCTGACACTGATAAACCGCCTATAACCGCTATTGCCATTGGCTGCTGGAGTTCAGCGCCTTCGTTAAGCGCTAACGCTAAAGGCACAAGCCCGAGTATAGTAGTAAGGGCGGTCATTACAATAGGCCTTAAACGCCTTTGGCTTGCTGTTATAACAGCCGCGTCCGCGCTTAGTCCCTGCTTTCTTAATATATTAGTGTAATCTATCAGCACTATCCCGTTATTTACAACAATACCGCCAAGGACTATAACTCCGAGCATGACCATAACGCTTACCGGTGTATTAGTAATAAGCAATATAAATATAACACCTGCTATGGAAAGCGGTATGGTAAAGAGTATCACAAAGGGCTGCCATAATGACTCGAACTGAGACGCCATAATCATAAAGACAAGAAGTATAGACAGCATAAGCGCCATGCGCAAGCTCGCGAAGGACTCCTGTATCTGTTCTCTTTCGCCTGTAAGTTCTGCCGAATAACCATGGCCGAGATTGAGCTTTTTAAGCATACTGCTTACAGAATCAGCTACATCCTTAAAAGCCCTCCCCAGTATCGAGGCTGTAACTACGACAATCCTCTCCTGGTCCTGGCGTTTTATCTCTGTGGGGCCTTTTCCTCTGCTGAAATACGCAAGCTCCGAAAGCGGGACATTTATGCCCAGGGGCGAATGTATCTGAAGCCTTCTTACTCTCGGCATGTTGGCGCGGTCTCTCTTCTGCAGCCTGACGCGCACGTCTATCTCTTCGCCTTCCTTTTTAAATTTTGTCGCCACAAAACCTTTTACAGCTGTCTGCGCGATAAGCGCTATATCGCTCGGCGTGAGATTGTAAGTCGCCGCTTTGTCTTTAAAAACATTAACCTTTACCTCCGGCGCGGGCGCTACCAGGGTGCTTCTTATGCTGTATATTCCGGGTATCTCTTTTAAGCGGTTCTCTATATCTTCTGTTATGCCCCGCAGCCTGGTAAGCTCCTGGCCCTTGACATCTATCACAACAGGCGCGTCTGCCTGAAAGGCTGACTTAAAGACCGATTCCTGAAGGATATATTCCACGCTAGCGCCGCTTAAGTCCCCGGGGTTAAGCTGGTTTTTTATCTTTTGGAGCACGTCAGAAGTAGAGACTACGCGGTAATCCGGTCCTGTCCTGCCGAATCTTGACCTGGGCTTTAAATTGACTATAATCTGCGCCTGGTTGGAACCCATAGTCTCCAACAGCGCCGTGCCTTTCTTCTCCTTTGTAAAACCTATGTTTGTAGTCACGCTCTCTACATCCGGTATCTCAAACAGGTATGACTCTATTCTCCTGGCTACGCTGTCTGTAAAATCCAGGTTAGTTCCCGGAGGCATATCCAGCTTGATTGTAAACTGCCCCTGGTCAACCCTCGGTAAAAGCTCGGTATCAAGAAGGGGCAGTAATAAGCAGGTGCCTAAGAACGCGAAAAATACCGCTCCTAAACAGGCGGCCTTATGCTTGATGAAAAATAAGAGAGTCTTCTGGGTAAAATTTTGTAAGGGCTTAAGGATGATACCGGCCAGGTCCTTCTCGTCCTCCACAACCACTGTCGGGATATCGCGTACCTTTGAGCTTAATATGGGTATTAATGTAAGCGCTGCGGCAAGAGACCCTAAGAGGGAGAATGTAACTGTAAAAGCCAGGTCTTTACATATCTGGCCTGCTATGCCAATTACGAATATCATAGGTAAAAACACCGCTATCGTAGTTAATGTAGAACCCGTAATAGCGCCGCTTACTTCCGAGGCTCCGGATATACTAGCCTCTTTTAACGGCAGTTTCTTTTCCTGGCGGTGCCTGTATATATTCTCAATCACAACTATACCGTTATCAACCAGCATGCCCACCCCAAGCGCCAAGCCGCCCAGCGATATCATATTGATGGTAACGCCCGTCAAATACAT
>CAZBMI010000233.1:0-2090 GCA_964492885.1 uncultured Planctomycetia bacterium
ATGGGGCCGGTGCTTACAGCTCTCGTAGTTGCCGGAAGGGTATGCACCGCCATTACTGCAGAGCTTGGAACCATGCAGGTTACAGAGCAGATAGAGGCTTTACAGACTCAGGCTCTAAACCCGGTGAGGTTTCTTGTTGTGCCGCGTTTTCTCGCTCTTATGATAATGCTTCCGTGTCTTACCGTATTAGGCGACCTTTCCGGCATGATAGGCGGTTACCTTGTAGGCGTATTCAGCATAGGCATAAATTCGGGCATGTATATTGACATAACATTCAAATTTCTTGAGCTTAAGGATATATATACAGGCCTTATAAAATCCGTCTCTTTTGCGATGATTATAGCCCTTATAGGCTCTTATATGGGCCTGAATACAAAAGGAGGGGCAGAAGGTGTCGGCCGCTCGACTACAATGAGCGTTGTAACAAGCTTTATAATGGTGATACTGGCTGATTGCGTGTTAACAGGCATATTCTTCTTCAGTCAAATGTAAATGAGCACATAAGTTACGGAAGCGATAGCGACGTAGGATATAAAAACAGCTTGGGACTGTTTCGCCTTACGGCTCGCAGTGACGAAATGAGGTATTCCAATGGAAAATAAAGAAGCGATAATAGAGATAAAAGACCTTGTAAAGAGTTTTGATGGCAGGGTTGTTCTAAACGGAATAGACCTTAATGTATATAAAGGCGAAACACTTGTTATTATGGGGGGAAGCGGCTGCGGAAAGTCAACTTTATTAAGACACATGGTAGGCACGCATAAACCTGACAGCGGAACCGTATCTATAAAGGGAAACGATATAACCAAACTTAGCGAGTTTGAATTTGACAAGATACGCAAGATTTACGGCATGGTATTCCAGAACGCGGCTCTTTATGATTCTATGAGCGTAAAAGAGAATATAGCGCTGGCTCTTTACGAGCATACTAAACTTGACAACGATATAATCGATATCATGGTAAAGATGAAACTTGAACTTGTGGGTTTGCGGGGTTTTGAGAAGTTTATGCCCAGCCAGCTATCAGGAGGCATGAGAAGAAGAGTGGGCTTAGCCCGTGCTCTCTCGATGGACCCGGAGATCGTTTTTTATGATGAGCCCACAGCAGGGCTTGATCCGATAGTAGCAGGCGTAATAGATAAATTAATTCTTGACTTAAGCAAGAAGCTTCAGATTACATCAGTAGTGGTGACTCATGACATGAAAAGCGTTTTCGCCATAGCTGACCGGGTAATAATGCTTTATCAGGGCAAGGTTATTGCCGAGGGCGCTATGGAGGATATAAAGAACTCCGATGATGAGCGCGTCAAACAGTTTGTAACAGGAAGCCCCGAAGGGCCCATACAGTTTTTCCGCTCCAGCGAAGGATATCTGGAAGAGCTTACGCAATAAGCAGAACTATCACTTAAAGATATTTTTATATATAATAAACCGGTAATATAAACAGGAGAGAGCAAAATGGCAAAGGTATTTACAAGTGAGGTAAAGACAGGCCTTATGGTTATTCTCAGCGTCGGAATACTTACAGGCCTTACCATAATGGCAGGCAATTTTAATATATTCAAACAGCAGTATACCTTAAAGGCTGTTTTTGGAAATATAGCGGGCATACAAAAGGACGCCCCGGCGCGCCTGGGCGGGGTTGAAGTCGGCAAAGTAAAGCAGTTAAAGCTTATATACACGAAAGAAGGCGATACCAAGGTGCTTATTGAACTTGAACTTGACAGCGCGGCGAAATTACGGCAGGGCGCGATAGCAAGCATAAGCACTCTCGGGCTTATGGGCGAGACTTATATAGCTTTATCACCCGGGGATACAGGCGCGGATTTTATAAGGGCAGGTTCTACCATACAAGGTAAAGACCCGCTTGCCATGGAGGCTATTATCGAAGAGGCGACTTCCACAATGAAAGTCGCGAAAGAGACCATGAATAACATAAGTAAGCTGACAAAAGACCTTGACGATGCCGTAACAGGCAACAGGGGTAATATAGATGAGATAATGGAGAACCTCCGCAGGACTACCGATAACTTTGAGGAGTTCAGCGACGATATTAAACGCAACCCATGGAAGCTTCTTATGAAGGGCTC
>CAZBMI010000234.1:0-2082 GCA_964492885.1 uncultured Planctomycetia bacterium
GAGCGCACCCTTGAGGAGATTCTATTCTTTGCCGATAGGACAGAGTCCCCGTATTTTATAGCTTCAACAGAGAGTATTATGAAATCTGTTCTGAAAGATACGAAGTCACAAAAACCGTCATCATCAGGCATCGGAAACAGGCTGGAAGAGAGCATTCTAAAGAACCTTACGAAGACATCTTTAATCAATGAGCTTGCCAACCATACAAGGGGCGCGCTGCAGGCTGAAAATGAAGGCAGGATAAAATTCGGCACAAGCGGTTTCAGGGGAATAAAGAGCCTTAATATACTTACGGCAGCTATTACGGCACAGGCAAATGCTGATTATATAAAAAGAGCCGGTATGCAGGATAAGGTATTTGCCGTATGCAGGGACACGAGACAGCAGGGAGATATATTCACAGAGATAGCGGCGTCTGTATTTGCCTCAAACGGTATTAAGACAGTTGTATACGAGGGCTACACGCCAACACCTGTGATAGCTTATGAGACTGTGGCTAATTCTTACGCAGGAGCTGTAAACTTTACGGCAAGCCACAATCCAAAGGAGTATAAGGGGTACAAGTTTACCCCAGCACACGGCGGAGCGGCCCCGCAGGAGGTTACGGATGCTATAGAGAAGAAGGCTAATGAGTATTTTAACCAGCTGAGTTCTTTTGATGAGATAAGAAAGCTGATAGATAAGCCTTATATGGATATAATATTCAATGATCATAGGATATTTACCGAATACCTGGATTCAGGCATTATTGAGTTAACATATCCAATGGAGCGTTATGTTGAATATCTTTTAAGCCTTGAGAAACAGGGTATCAAGATATTCGATAAGGTTAGAGGCCCTGAGATACAGGTTGCGGCAAGCGGCCTGCACGGGACAGCAGGAGAGTATTTTGAGCGCGTATTCGGTGAAAAAGGGATTAATAAGCTCGCGCGCGGTGTTTTTAATAGAGAACCGAGAGAAGACTTCGGTTCTTTTGAGAGCCCGGAGCCTAAAGAAGATAATATGAAGGATTTGGCGGAGGTTGTAACTGCCGGTAATAATATTCTCGGAGTTTCGGCTGACGGAGACGGTGACAGGGAAGGGATAATAGATATAAACGGCAGGTTTATGACCCCGAACGAACTGGCATCCATATTCTACTGGTATCTTCACGAGATAAAAGGGGTAAAAGGAGGCGCTGTAAAGACAGTTGCCACTACGAATCTTCTTAACGCATTGGCAGATAAGTTTAATGAGAAATGTTATGAAAAACAGGTAGGGTTTAAAAATTTTATGGAAGAGATGCTTGGTAAAAAAGCTATTGTAGCCGCGGAATCCAGCGCACACATAGGAATTAACAGCACCTCATGGGACGACGCGTTTTTATGCGCGCTGCTGGCGCATCAGATTCTTTCCGACAGAGAGTACATAGACTCCAGAACCGGCATATGGCTGCAGAGCCTTACGGATATTCTAAATTATATACAGGATGAAGTTATCGGCAGTTATTTCTCGTTTTATGAAGGCAAGATACCTGCTGATGAAGCTACAAAGGGGCTGCTTTTAAGCTGGAACCAAAATCCGGATATATTAAGCGACAAGCTTAATGAACCGGAGTTTTTATCTATATTAGAATCAAGCAACTTTGAGGTTGCTGAAATAAGCCATCAGCCTAAAAAAGGCGTGAAGATAGTGTTTACAGATAAGAGCTGGTTGTGTCTGAGGCCATCCGGGACAGAGCCTCTTATAAGGCTGTATACCGAAGGAGCGGCTGAGCTTGAGCATGACGCGGTAAATAAGAATATGATGCTTAAGAATATCGCCGAAGAGCTCTTAAGAGCCGGAGAGAAAACCGGCATTACGAAAACTTCCGCATCCGGTAAAATCCCGGAAGACACCACCGGAAAAGAAATCAGGGCCAGCATAAGCAGGGCGGAAAATATATCTACCATGGTAAGGCTTATAAGGCAGAACGCGGATATAAAAGAGAGGTTTGACAGAAAGTTTAATGAGCTTATGAAGCTGAGCTCAGAGGCAAAAGACGAGTCAAGGCATATACATGAAGAGATAATGCGGGATTTATACAGCAGGCTTGACAGGTAT
>CAZBMI010000235.1:0-2081 GCA_964492885.1 uncultured Planctomycetia bacterium
ACGCGGTTTCCGTTTATAACAGACCACATAGGCAGGCCGTTGGTTGCCCATGCTATGTCCTGAAGAAAAAAGCAGAGGACTACTATAATACTTATACATTTCAATATTAGTCTTCCTCTGCCTTGCTTGTTATACATGCTAATTGCCCCCTACATACTATCTATTATATATAACACCTTTGAAACCTAAAAATACCATAGTTTTCTTTAAGTTTTTTAGACTTTTTTTTATATTTTTTTAAATCTTTTTTAAGTATCAACAAAAGTATACCATTCAGCGCTGATTTAGTCAAGTAAAAATAAGAAAAAAACGAATTTTTTTTTGCGGGTAATAATAATGCTTTTTAGGAAAACAGCGCCCTGTCCTTTATATCCTGTAAAATAAGGTATGAGCTTGGCACAACAAATAGAGTAAGGATTGTTGAGCTTATCAAGCCTCCCATAACAGTTATTGCCAGGGGAGACCAAAGCGTTGCCTGTTCGCTTGTGTCTGCTGCCATGGGCAGAAGCCCGAGAAGAGTTGTGCAGGTGGTCATCATGATAGGCCTTAAGCGCCTTATGCTGGCTGTAACAATAGCCCTTTTGTTTCGAAAACCTCTTTTTACCAGCCGGTTGGTATAATCAACAAGTATTATAGCGTTATTTACGACAATTCCGCCAAGCATAATACCGCCCATTAAAACGCTGATATTTATGGTCTTTTTCGTAATCCACAAGGCAGCGCCAACACCTATAGCGGCAAGCGGGACCGTTATCATGATGATAAAAGGCTGTGAGTATGACTCAAAAAGCGAGGCAAGAACCAGGTATATTAATATAATTACTATCCATAATATACCGGGGGGCCAGAGAGCCAAAAACTCTTTCTGGTTACGGAGCATTCTCCAGTAGTTTTCACCAAAATTATAATAGTAGTCCTTAGGCAGTTTAAGGCCCTTTAGAACCTCCTGTATTTTAAGCGCTGCTGTTCCAAAGGCCAGCTTTCCGCGGTTAGCGCTTATCTGTATCATGCGGGATTTATTCTTGCGCCATATCTTGCTTGGCCCTATCCCGGGTTCAATATCTATCATCTGGTCAAGAAACACCTTTGTGCCGTCAGGCGTTGTAAGAGTAAGCTTCCGGAGCTGGTCAAGTGTACGCCTGTCCTTTTCCTGGAGCCTTCCTATGACCTCTATCTCCTTGGTGTTGCTGTGATAGAGCGTCGCCCTCAATCCCCTCATCTGGGCATGGACAATATTGGCTATATCATCAACAGTAAACCCGTATAACGCGGCCTTCTGCCTGTTCACCTTGAGCTTCCATTCGGGCCGCCCCTTCCTCCAGCGTATCTTATGGTCCATAAGCCCGGGTATTGACTGCATTCTTGTGAGCATGGATATGGCAAGCTCGTTTAAGGTATTATAATCATACCCAAAAATATCTATTATAATCTCGTTCGTCTCGGATTCCTGCGCCTCCTCAAAATATATAAACGCCTCCCGGAATTTTCGCTCAACCTCTTCTACCCTTGCGCGCAGGTCTTCGATAATCTCCTTTGCCGAGCGGGTCCTCTGGCCTAAGGGGACGAGTTTTACGTATATCTTTGACGACCACTTCTCTATCCTGGATGAAAACTGCTTCACCTCGGGTATTGTCTCCAATATCTCCTCAATACCCGCGACAGCCTGGTCGGATATATCGAGCTTTGCCCCTGTAGGCAGTTCCACGAATATAGTAAAATCCTGCTGTTCGGCAGTGCCTACAAACTCCTTCTCTATATGAAACCATAGCAGGTATACGGCCGCGCAGAAGAAAACCGCCACGATAATTACCAGTAAATAACGGATGCGCAATCCCCTCACAAGAAGCCTGCTGTATATTTTCCTGAACCTGCCCATAATCGGCTTTTTGGCCTTTTTCCTCTCATGCCCCGAAGTGCCTTGCGAATTCTTTTTTAAAAAAAACTTCTGCCAATTAACAGCAGGAAGATATGCCGAAAGCATAGGGACTAAAGAAAGCGCCACAAAGAGCGACGCTATAAGTGAAAAGGCAACAGTAAGGGCAAGGCCCATGTACAATATCCTTATGTCCTTGCTTATGAAT
>CAZBMI010000236.1:0-2077 GCA_964492885.1 uncultured Planctomycetia bacterium
AGATATAAAAAGAAGAGCTAAGTTCTCTTGCTTTCTTAACCGCGCGAGAAGTTTAAGTATATGCGCCTGCACGGGAAGGTCCAGGCTCGATACAGGCTCATCGCAGATTAAGAGCTTTGGCCGGACCGCCAAGGCCCTTGCTATATTAACCCGTTGACGCTGGCCTCCTGAAATCTGGTGCGGAAACCTCTCAAGCATATCATAATCTAAGCCTACTTTTTTTACAAGAGCCCTCACCTGCTGCAGATGGCGTTTCTTTAAATAGGGTTCGTGAATAATAAGGGGCTCAAGAAGCGTGTCCCTGATAAGCATCTTAGGGTCCAGGCTCGCGAAAGGGTCCTGAAATACTATCTGGACTTTTCTTCTGAATATTTTTCTGTCACGCCTCTTAAATTTAAAGATATCTTCGCCCCTGTAAAGGACATCTCCTTGCGTAGGTTTTATAAGATTACAGATTATTTTCGCAAGGGTTGTCTTTCCGCATCCTGAAGGTCCTATTATGCCGATACTCTCTCCGTAATCTATCTTAAAGCTCACACTATCCAGGACCTTTAAATCACCGAAATATTTTGTAATGCTCCTGACTTCAATCATAACTTTAGCCTTTCAGGCATTGAGAATAAGAGCATCTTGGTATACTCATGTTTAGGCGTTCTTAATACCTTCTGCGTGTCACCGACTTCCACTATCCTGCCTTCCCGCATAACGGCTACTTTATCAGCGATCTTAAGCACTATGCGGATATCATGCGTTATAAATAATACTGACAGCAGGAGTTCTTTGCGCAGCTCTAAAATCAGCTTAAGTATCTCGTCCTCCGTATCGGTATCAAGCGCTGTTGTAGGCTCGTCTGCTACAAGGAGCTTTGGCCGTGTACAGATAGCCATTGCTATCATTGCGCGCTGTTTCATGCCGCCTGAAAGCTGGTAAGGATATGAATTATATACGCGCTCAGGATAATCAAGCCGCGCTCTTCTTAACGACTCTATTGCCGCTTTCTTCGCGTCTTCTTTTGCTGTTATCTTATGAGCCAGCAGCGCCTCTCTTATCTGCTCTCCTATTGTAAATACAGGATTTAAGGCTGAGGCAGGCTCCTGGAATATGTAAGATATGCGCTTGCCGCGTGTATCCTGCAGTCGTTTCCGGGGAAATTTAAATATGTTCTCATTATTAAAGACAACAGAGCCTGATGTAATTTCCGCGTCTCTATCGCTTATAAGCCTGGTAAGTGAAAGCCCGAGAGTAGTCTTTCCGCAGCCTGACTCTCCGAGTAAAGCAAATATGCAGGAGTCAGGTATCTTTAGCCTTACATTATCTACAGCCTTAACTGCGTTTCTGTGATACTCAACTGTCAGATCATTTACGTTTAGCATATTCTCTTCTCGGGTCAAAGTATTCCCTTAACCCTTCGCCTAAAAGGTTGTATCCTAAAACAGTTATAAGTATAAAAAGCCCGGGAAACAGCATAAGCCACCAGCAGACGCCAAGCGATGCCTTTCCCTCCATCAGTATATTACCCCAGCTTGGCACAGGAGGCTGTACGCCAAGGCCTAAAAAACTCAATGATGATTCAAGAAGCACTGCTGCCGCCACGCCCAATACCGCGCTTAATAAGACAGGCGCCAGAGCATTAGGAATAAGGTGCCTTACTATTATCCTGAAATCACCCGCTCCTGCAGCCTTTGACGCGAGGATAAACTCCCTCTCTCTTAAGCTTAATATCTCTGCCCTTATCAGCCGTGCGACACCCATCCAGCTGGTTATGCCTATGACTATCATGATGTTGATTATATTAGGCTCAAGCATGGCAACAACCGCAAGGATTAGAAAAAACGACGGAAAACAGAGCATAATATCAACAAACCTCATAAGGAGCCTGTCTGTCCTGTTTCCATAATAACCTGCTATCGAGCCTATAATTACTCCTATAAGCACGGATATGCCGACTGCCACAAAACCTATTGAGAGTGATATCCTTGCTCCGAAAACAATCCTGCTGAACAGGTCTCTTCCTAAATGGTCTGTACCGAATATGTGAGCCTTTGACGGCGACAGAAGCGCCTCATTGATATTGATA
>CAZBMI010000237.1:0-2009 GCA_964492885.1 uncultured Planctomycetia bacterium
AAGGATGGGTGAGGTTTATAATATCGGAGGTACAAGACATTCGAATATATCAGTGCTTGAGGCAATAAAGAGAATAGAGGGTATTGCAGGTAAAAAGGCTAATATTGAGTATTCTGATAAAGCGAGAATAGGCGACCATATCTGGTATATATCCGATGTATCAAAATTCAAAAGCCATTATCCTGAATGGGATTTTAAATATGATATTGACCAAATATTGAAGAGGATGTGCAAAGAGATGGAGGCGAGAATAAATGTATAAGAGTATTCTCATAACAGGCGGGGCAGGTTTTGTAGGAAGCAACAGCGCGATATACCTTAAAAAGCGGTACCCAAAGGCCAGGGTAATAGCCCTTGATAACCTCAAAAGGCGCGGCTCAGAACTTAATATAAAGAGATTAAAACAGAACAACGTATCTTTTATTCACGGAGATATACGCTGTAAGGAAGATTTAAATCTTGGCAGGAAAATAGGACTTATCATCGAGGCATCGGCAGAGCCGTCTGTGCTGGCTGACATAACTTCAGGCCCTGAATACGTTATAAATACAAATCTTATCGGCATGGTAAACTGCCTGGAGCTCGCCAGAAGGGATAAGTCGGATATCATATTCTTATCAACAAGCAGGGTATATCCTTACAAGGCCTTAAGCGGGCTTAAGACATTAAAAAAAGAGACAAGATTTGAATGGAAGGAGAGCCAGAAATATCCCGGGTTCTCATCAAGGGGCATAGGCGTGGATTTTCCGCTTAAGGGCCCAAAGAGCCTTTACGGGGCAACCAAGCTCTGCTGTGAAACGCTTCTTACCGAGTATATAGAAAATTATAAGATAAGAGGCATTATAAACCGCTGCGGCGTAATAGCAGGCCCCTGGCAGTTCGGAAAAATAGACCAGGGAGTCTTTACGCTCTGGGTAAAACACCATTATGCGAAAAAGCCCTTGTCTTATATAGGATGGGACGGAAAAGGCAGGCAGGTAAGAGACCTTTTACATATAGATGACCTCTGCAGGCTGCTTGATCTGCAGATAAGCAATATTGCTAAGGGAAACGGCAATATATATAACGTAGGAGGCGGCAGAAGAGTCTCATTATCCCTTCTTGAGGCTACAGCTATCTGCCAAAAGATAACAGGCAGCAGCATAAAGATTACTCCGCGTAAAGAGAACAGGCCGTTTGACGTGCCTGTATATATAACAGATAACAGCAGGGTAAGTTCTGACTATAAATGGAAGCCGAAAAAGAAGGCAAAAGAGATATTAGAGGATATATATAAATGGCTTAAGGATATCAGAGAGGACTGGGTATGGTAATGGAAAAGGTAAAACTTACAAAGAAACAGAAAGCTGTGCTGGATTTTATCAAGGCCCACATGGCAAAGAATAAAAAGGCCCCCTACATAAGAGAGATACAGCAGGCCTGCGGTATAAATTCTTATAAGAGCGCGGTGGATAAGCTTCTGGCGCTTGAGAAGAAAGGCCGTATCAAGCGCAGTATGAACAAGCACCGCGGCATAAAACTTATTTAGCTTTAAAAAAGAAAAAAGGAAATTTTTAAATGGGAACAGGAAGGCACAGTGTATCCGTTGTAATGCCGGCATTCAACGAATCCGAGAACATAGAAGATACCATATCTTTTATATACGGGAAGTTAAAGGAACTGGCAGAAGAATCGGAGATTATAGTAGTTGATGACGGCAGCTGCGATGATACCGGAAAAATTGTAGAGCGCCTAAAGAGCAGCTACGAAAATCTTCGCCTTCTTTCCCACGAGAAGAATAAGGGCTACGGAGCAGCTTTGAATACAGGCTTTAATAACGCTGTTTACGAGTATGTGGTCTTATTCCCTGCCGATAACCAGTTTGATTTTAGCCAGCTTTCTTTTTTTCGCTTCGTGTGAGAAAGAGGAGCCTCAAAAAATCGCAGAAGCCCCAGAAGCAGAAAACCTCTTTTTGATAATTCAAAACATTGAAGAGGACGCAGCCTTTGAGGACACATGGGTACTTAACG
>CAZBMI010000238.1:0-2005 GCA_964492885.1 uncultured Planctomycetia bacterium
AGCATATCTCTTGTGCCTTGTACCTTGCGTTATTATGTCATTCTGAGGAGAGACAAAGTCTCGACGAAGAATCTAGACATTGAGATCCTTCGCTTCGCCCCGTTACAAATTTTGCTGATATTAACTTTGTATGTAAATTTATAACGGGGCTTCGCTTAAGATGAGAAAAAATCACATTATCACTTGCTTATTCATCAAGCAGAGGCGCTTCCAGCAAAGCTGCCTGCCCTGCCATGCCCGGGGTTATTGGTATAAACACCTGTCTGCTGAACCTCATCTGACCGTTACCCCCTGGCGCTGAAAGTAATAGCTCTATCTTAATTCCAAGGGGCAGAGATGTATCTATCTCCCATAAATCAAGCCATTGATAAGCGCTTTCAGGGGCATTTTCACCGGATGCCTCTTCCGCGCCATATGCATCAACATCCTCAGCATATAAATAAGAAAACTTTATCTCTTCAACGCCTTTAAGCATAACAGGCTCTTGCTCAACAGCGCCTGAACCTATCTTTTCCGAGTCTTCTTCTGCTGTTTCCAATGAAGACAGGACCTCTTTTAAAGAGTTTTCTTTCCTTGCCAGAAGGCTGCCTTCTTCGGTATCTTTTAAATAATACTTTACGCAGCCGGCGCGCCTGCTCTTATCCCGGGATTCACTGATTGTAGTTACAAAAGATATGCTGTCCTCGTACCCTTGAAACGGTATGTTTCGGATATAGAGCATATTCCTTAAGTCTTTCGTCATCTTCAAAAAAGAGCTTCTTATCTTCTGCTGGAATTCAGCCTCTTTTTCGATACGCCCGTATGAGATAACCCCTCCCCTGAAACATGAATACAGGACAACGGCTATTACGGAAAATATTGTCACTGCCACCAGAAGCTCAATTAAAGTGAAAGCCTTGTGTTTTCTCATTCCTCTATGTTCCCGGGAGCTAAAGGCACGTAAGTAAGCAGGTCTATCTCCCTTTCCGCTCCGCGCGCCTGCCAGGACAGAGAAAGCTTAAGACGCGCTATATTAAGGTCATCTTCTTCATAACCCTCTTCTAAATCGCTCTCTTCAAGCGGCATAAGCTCACTCTCCAGCAGGAATTCGTCTTCTTCAGATTGTTCGGCTGAATAATTCCGCGCGGTATTACCTGTATAATAATCCATATCAAGGTCAAAACCTTTGTTCTCCAGGAACATTATTGCTTTTCGGTAACTGTTTGACAATGACATGGATTTTATAGACGAGGTAAAAGCGTGGTTTATCAATATAATCGATACGGATATAACAACAACCGTTACCATTACCTCTATAAGCAGGAAAGCTCTATTCTTCGGCATAGTCATAAATTCTTACCCGGCCGCTATTCTCTTCAATGGAAACGATTATCCTGTCCTTAACCTTGTTTGAAAGGTATATAACAGCGGAATCGGCCCTGCCTGACGGAGAGAAGCTTAGCTCTTTCTTCTCTGACTCTATCTCTACTCCCGAAGGAATTCTAAAAGGCTTGCCCCACCTCTGCCTCAAAGGCTTGAAGCTGTTGTCTTCTTCATCTTCGGCAAGTATCCTGCAGAGTTTTTTATCAGCGTCGATTACAAGCCTGTAGCCTCTTCTCTCGAACACAGCCTTTTCACGGCAGAAACGCGCCATATAAGCTATATTTTTCGAAGCGGAACTCAGCGCAAGGCCTTCATACGTTCTTCTAAAAAGCGGGGTAGATAAAGCAACGAGAGAAAGGGTTATCGCCACCACCAGAATTAATTCAAGGAGGGTGAAAGCTCTTTTATATCTCAAATCCGGACTACTCCTCTTCCACTTCCCAGTTTACTATATCATCCGGGCTTTCGATACCGTCAGGCCCGTATGAGAAGAGGTCGTAATCCCCGGTATTATGCGCTCCGGGACAGAGATAATTATACGGGTTTCCCCAGGGGTCTTTAGGAGTCTTTTTTATGGATGGGCCTTTCCATTTCGGGGGCACGGGGGGAGAAGAAGGTTTCTTTCTCACAGCGGTAATGCCCT
>CAZBMI010000239.1:0-1999 GCA_964492885.1 uncultured Planctomycetia bacterium
TCAAAAAAGACTCTGATATCAGGGCATTCGATATACATACGAGCTGGCAAGGTATGTCTTTTAAAGTCAAAACCCCCAAGGAGGTAATAAGCGTGCAGTCCGGGCTTATCGGGGAGTACAACATGTATAATATATTGGCTGCATTGGCGTTTGCTCATTCTTCAGGCTTAAAGACAGTCAACGCGTTAAAGGCCATAAGGGATTTTAATGGGGCCCCGGGGAGACTGCAAAGGGTTGAGTCAGCAGAAAAGGGCTTTTCGGTTTTTGTGGATTACGCCCATACAGACGACGCGCTTTCCAATGTACTGGGAGCCCTTAAACAAGTAGCCAAAGGCGACGTCATAACGGTCTTCGGATGCGGCGGCAACAGGGATAAGCTGAAACGCCCCAGAATGGCGAGGGTCGCTGCCAAATCAGCGGATTATGTTGTTGTAACAAGTGATAACCCGCGCGATGAAAAGCCCAAAAGCATTATTGACGATATATTGACCGGCCTGCCAAAAGGTTTTAAGAATTACAAAGCATGCCTTGACCGCAAAGAGGCTATTGCGCACGCGCTTTCAAGGGCAAAAAAGAACGATATCATACTTATAGCCGGAAAGGGACATGAAACTTACCAGGTACTTCGCGATACAACGATTCCGTTTGATGATATAAAGGTCACTCAGGAGCTATTGGGAGGCGATGACATCAGGAGGAAGGTATAGATGTTTACAATAGGCCAGATAATAAGTATTACATCCTCAGGCAGCCTGTGTAAAAACAGAGAGCTTAAAGTAAGCGGCGTTTCAACAGACTCCCGGACAATAAAATCCGATGAGCTGTTTGTGGCGTTAGAAGGCGCTAATTTTGACGGTACTGCGTTTATAGAAGAGGCTGCCGGAAAAGGCGCGGCCGCGGCAGTTGTCAAAAAGGCCGGGAAAGTAAAAGCAGGCATACCATTAATAGAAGTCGAGGATACACTGGAGGCGTTAGCCTCCCTGGCAAAGGCTAACAGGAGCAGGTTTACGAAACCGGTAATAGGGATTACAGGCTCAAACGGAAAGACGACGACAAAAGACCTGCTGGCGCATATACTGGGTAAAAAGTTTAGAGTCTTAAAGACAGAAAGCAACTATAATAACAAGATAGGTGTTGCGGCTGCGCTTTTAAGGCTAAGCGACGAGGATATGGCTGTATTAGAGGCAGGCACTAGTTGTATCGGTGAAATAGCATACAACAGCGCCATGCTTTTACCTGACGCGGCCATAATAACGAATATAGGTTTTTCGCACATGGAAGGACTCGATAACAGGACAGGGGCCTTAAAAGAGAAGATGGCAATGGTTGAGTCGCTCAATGAAAAAGGCATATGGATACGTAACTGTGATGACGATTTTCTGGCAAGGGCAGAGGGCCCGGGCGTGAAAGAAATGGGTTTTGGGATAAAGAGTAAAAAAGCGGACTTCAGAGCAGAAAAGATAAAGCTCCTTAACGGGTTTACAGAGTTTTATCTTGGCAGTAATTTGGTAAGGTTCTCTTTGCTTGGAATGCATAATATTTATAACGCGCTTGCCGCGATAACAGCAGCTTCTCTTTTTATGGATATTGCCGAGGCCTGTAGTTATATCGAGGATTTTAAAGGTGTACCCATGAGGATGCAGGTTATCAGATGCGATAATTTTACCGTAATAAATGACGCCTACAACTCCAACCCAACTTCATTTGAGCGCGCAGTATCAACACTCAAAGAGTATGGCTGCAAAGGAAGGAAGATAATATGCTGCGGGGACATGCTGGAGCTTGGGAAGGATTCAGAAAAGCTCCATTATGACTGCGGAGGCCTTATCGCGAACACAGAGGCAGCGGATATGCTGGTTGCTTTTGGCGAACAGGCTTCCTTTATAGCAAAGGGCGCTGTTGACAACGGCATGCTGAAGGAGAACATAAAAGAGTTTTCAGACAAGAACAGGATACCGGGTTTCTTAAAAAAATCACTTACCGGAGATGACGCTATACT
>CAZBMI010000240.1:0-1999 GCA_964492885.1 uncultured Planctomycetia bacterium
ACTTTGAAATACGATGAATCCAGCAGTAATACTGAAACAGCCCTGCCTGCAAACAATAACAGAGCTATTATCAATAAATATGGTATAAGCCTGTATATTATACCGATTAGCGTAAGCAGTCTACCCCTGCCTGCCGGCGCAGTTTTGCCTTTACCGGGCTTTTTCCTCCTGACCTTTTTCTTCTTCTTTTGTCTTGCCATATTGTTTTTGCTCCTTAGTGTCTCGTTTGTTTTTTTTATTACTTTTTATAACGAGCCGACAGCTCCCTTGCTTCCGGATTTCTCAAGCGCGGATTTAAGCATCTCTAAACACATATTTGGAAAATTGATCCCGGCAGTGTTAGCGGCTTTAGGCAAAAGGCTGTTCTCGGTAAAACCCGGGATAGTATTTACCTCAAGTACTGTAACGGCGTTATCCTGCCTGCTTATCATCATATCGACCCTTGAAAACGAATCGCACCCCAGCGCTTTATGCGCCATTAGCCCCAATCGACTGGCGTGATTAGCTGTTTCATCCGGTAAATCTGCGGGTACTATATATTCACTCATGCCGCTTGTATACTTTGCCTTGTAATTATAAAATTTCTCTTTCGGCCTTATGCGGATAACCGGAAGAGGCTTATTATTTAATATACCGACAGTTATGTCATCTCCTCTTATGTACTCTTCTATAATAAGCTCGTCATCATGCTTGAAGGCCTCCTCTATGGCAGGTGTAAGCATATCATAGTCCTCTACGATACTCATGCCTATGCTTGAGCCCTCTCCTGAGGGTTTTACCACAAAAGGAAGCGGCAGAAAAAATCCCTTATCCTGCCTTAAGCAATAGCTCTTTTCGGCTCTTTTGATAACCATATAAGCGGGGGTTGGTATCTGGCTTTTTGTAAAAATTCCTTTTGATGCCGGCTTATCAAGCGCTAAACGGCTTGCTTCCGGGCCTGAGCCTGTATACGGGATATCCATATCCTCAAGCAGGCTCTGCACCGTGCCGTCTTCACCAAACTTTCCGTGTAAAGCTATGAATGCCGCGGCTATTTCTGAAGCAAGGATATCTTCTTTAAAAAAATCAGCCTTTTTAACATCTATCTTTATTACATCACACCCTAACGAGGCCAGTGCTTGATATACAGCGTTTCCGCTTTTTAAGGATATATCTCTCTCGCTTGACAGGCCGCCTAACAGGACCCCTATTCTGCCTGCCCTCTTTACTAATGATAATAAATCCATACCAGCCTTTTTTACAATCAGGTTATTACCTCTATCTCCTGCTCGAGGTTTATGCCCTCTTTCTGTTTTACCTCTCTTTTAATAAGCTCCATAAGGCTTAATATATCCTTTGTAACGGCTTTGTTCCTGTTGATGATAAAGTTAGCGTGCCTTTTTGATACAGCCGCTCCTCCCGCCTTTACCCCTTTTAGCCCGCACCTGTCTATCAGTTCTCCGGCACTGAATCGCGACTTCTTTGGATTTTTAAATACACATCCCGCGCTCGGAGCTGTATAATCCTGCGTTAAAAGCCTTCTCTCCATATACCTGTTTAAACGGTTTTTTATGAGGGCCCTGGCGCACTTCTCAAGTGTAAATACCGCGGATACTATTATGAATTTCCTAAACCCGCTTCTGCGGTATCCGAAATCGCGCTTACGCGGCGTCAGCCTGATAAGCCTGCCTGCTTTGTCAATACAGTCTATGCTCTTTAAGATATCCGATATCTCTACGTTATGCGCTCCGGCGTTGCAGGCAATCGCTCCGCCTACGGTGCCGGGTATGCCTATTAAGAACTCCGCGTTACCAAGACAGCGCCTCTCGGCTTCAGCGCATAGGGCATTAAGGCTTGTTCCGGCGCCGCAGGTTAGCTCTTCATTACCAGAAACAGCAATTTTTTTAAAATAAGGCGAACTGAGCCTTATCAGCACTTTTCGGGTGCCTTCATCAGCAACAATTATATTACTGCCGCCTCCTATAACCTGAAAAGGGATATTTTCGCTGCCGCACAATTT
>CAZBMI010000241.1:0-1963 GCA_964492885.1 uncultured Planctomycetia bacterium
TTAACATAGTCCTGCTTTGAGTTATCGGGCATGAGCTTTATCATGCCTATTTCTACTACCTTGTTTTTTTCAACCCAGACGCCTGTTGTCTCAAGGTCAAGGATTATAAGAGGATTTGTAATTTTCATGTTTTTATATAAGCTCTATATCCGTTTTCTTTACCCATCCCTGTTTTCCGTCAGGCCTGCGGACCTTAAACCATTCCTTGTCAGAGTCGGTTACCCGCACAAGCTCTCCTTCATATAGCGTGAAAAATACAGTCGCGTTATCAAGCGGCTCGAATCTTGAACCGGTCTCCCGCGCTGTTACAACAGCGTCTTTTGCAATGACCTGGGTATTATACTTCACGCTGAAGACAGAGATAGATAGTACCAGCAGAATTCCTGTAACAACAGAGAGGACAGTCAACGGCCTTTTGAGGGGTTTTAAATAAACAGTCAGTATTATAAACAGGCATAACAGGATGTATATAAATACAGATAAAGCCGTTATCCTGTTTAAGGTAAACTTATTAACAAGCCCGAAGAACAACCGCACAGGCAAGGCTTTGGCGGGGTTTACCACGCTGCCTTTTATAAGTGACTTTGCGTATGAAAGATTAGATTTTATATCCGGGTCGTTTGGAGTAAGCCTTTCGGCGCGCATATAATAGACTATCGCTTTGCCGAGTTCCCCGCTTTTAAAAAAGGCATTCCCCAGGTTGTAATAGAGAGGCCCGCTCTCATAGCCGCAGCTTAAAGCCTTTTTATAGCAGTCTATGGCTTCTTTTAAGTTTTCATCATTATAATATATATTGCCCTGGTAAAAGTATTCCCGCAGGCTGTTATCGCTTGCGCCAATGGCAGCCGGCGCTGTAAGAGTAATTATCACGGCGAATATGCCTATAAAGAGTTTTGTCTTCATGTTCTTTTCTTCTCCATCTTGTCTATTATGTCTTCAACGAGCTTAAGGACGCTCCTGAGCTCTCCGCGCTGTATATCCACCGGCGCGTAGCGCGATCTGTCACACGCGTCAAAGCAGTTCTTGAGCTCATCCAGTATCCGCGTATCAACGTTTCTCGCCTTAAGCTCATCTATTACGTCCGAAGTTATGCCCGCGCTCGGAAGATGAAATTTATCGCCGATATATTCCTGAAGGGTCTTGAATACCGCCTCATAGAACTTATCGGTATCCTGAGATGTTGATAACCGGCGCACGGCAGCCAGGTTCTTTTTAGCTTTGCGAGGCGCTTTGAGCCTGCGCGCGTAACGGACATCAGCCTCAAGATACTCTTTTCTCGCATGGGTAATTATACTTAGGACAACCGCTATCATAGGCAGAAAGAGCAGGACTATAAGGAATTTGTTCCTGCATATAAGAGAATTCTTCCTGCATATGCTGCCTGGGTTATCCTTGATGTATACAATATCCCGGCCGAGCGTCTCCGTCCTCTTTAAGCTGCCGGCAGAAGAGCCGCTCGGCATCTCAAAGACCTTTAACTCCTCACCCTTTTTAAGGGGCAGGACATTTATCGGCACGGGAGCGGTTGTTATGGTCTTGTATGCTTTAGTGTTTGTATTAAAGTAGCTGAAACTTACGGGCGGGACTTGCCTAACCTTGTCATTTTTCGGTATCACAACCTGTTCAAACGTTTTGGATTTCCTGCCCAGTTTAATCTCAGGCTCATATGTCTTAAACAAATCCGGGAAATTGAATTCAGGAGCATTTACAGTATTGAAATTACCGGTACCAGAGACCTTCATGGTAAGGACAATTGGGTCGCCTACCTTAACCTCTTTCGGGCTTACCTGCAGGCTAAAGTTGAAATTTCCGAGAGCGCCGTTAAAAGAAGCGGGTTTTCCCTCTTGCGGAAGAGGCAGTATGTTTATGGGGATGCCTATCGACTCTATGGTTACAGGGTAGTTTTGATACTGGCCGAAAAAGCTGTCAAATATATTTGAGCCGAAAAAACTGTCATCAAAAG
>CAZBMI010000242.1:0-1947 GCA_964492885.1 uncultured Planctomycetia bacterium
ATTGCGAGTCCGCCGTAGGCGGACGTGGCAATCTCAATTCTCATCCGAGAGATTGCTTCGTCAGCGCTTTGCGCCTCCTCGCAATGACGTAATCTGAACAGTAACGATTTTTTCCTTCTATTTAGTCAGAGTTTGCTCGTTACTGCCTTAACAAGCTCTTCTATGCCTATGCCCTCTTTCGCGGATATCGGTATAATATCCTTGCCTATCTTGTCTTGTAAAAACTTTAAATTCTCTCTGGATTTCTCGATATCTATCTTGTTGCCCGCTATTATCTGTTCTTTTTTCAGCAGTTCCTCTTTGTAAAGGCCTAATTCTTTATTGATACGGTTATAGTCCTCGAGCACCTCTTCAGCGCTCTCCTTTGAAATATCGATTAAGTGTATGTAAAACTTTGTCCTCTCGGCATGCCTTAGGAACTTATCGCCTAAGCCTCTTCCTTTATGGGAGTCTTCAATAAGCCCCGGTATCTCGGCTATCTTGAAGATTTTCTCATCATCATACTCAACAACGCCAAGCACAGGGCTCTTTGTGGTAAAGGCAAAGCTTGCTATCCTCGGCCTGGCCTTTGAGAGCCTTGATACAAGGGTTGATTTTCCGGCGTTGGGAAGTCCGATTATGCCGACATCAGCGATGAGCTTAAGTTCTAAAAAGAGCTTTGCCTGCCGGCCTTCTGTTCCGCAGGTCGCGTTTTTATGGCTCCTGTTTCCCCTGCCGCCTTCGCCGCCTTTTGCCGCGAGAAGGGAATCACCTGGTTTTACAAGGTCTTTTAGCAGGGCCTTTGTTTCGGTGTCATAAACAAGAGTACCTTCAGGCACTTCGATTATCAGCGTATCGCCGTTCTTACCGCGCTTCTGCTTGGAACTTCCATGCCCGCCGTTTTTGGCTTTAAATAACTGGCGGTACCTAAAATTAATAAGGGTGTGCACGTTTGTGCTCACCCTTATGATTATGTCACCTCCATGCCCGCCGTCGCCACCGTCGGGAAAGCCTTTCATGTTAAGCTTGTCCCTGTAAAAGGTGTCAACTCCGTTACCGCCTTTTCCGGCCTGGACAACTATCTTGGCGGTATCGATAAACATAGCGTAAGCCTATGCTGCCACGATGTCTACTTTTCTGGTCCTGAACCTCACGACACCATCAGCCTTGGCAAACAAAGTATCATCCCTGCCTAAGCCTACGTTTATGCCCGGCTTAAACCTGGTTCCCCTCTGGCGGACAATGATAGAGCCCGCGCTTACGCGCTCTCCGCCAAAACATTTTACGCCTAAGCGCTGGGAGGCGCTGTCCCTGCCGTTACTTACCGTGCCTTTTGATTTCGTATGAGCCATTTTTAATTACCTCTTCTTTAATTTTTAAGCTGGTTTTATCTCTTTTACCTTTACTGTAGTCAGAAGGTCCCTGTGGCCTGTCTTTCTCTTATAGCTCTTTCTTCTCTTGAATTTAACAGCTGTCTTCTTCTCGCCTTTCTTATCAGCGATAATATCACATATTACCTTAGCGCCTTTAAGATGAGGCGTCCCTACAACAACCTCCGTGCCTGCTATTGTCATAAGCACTTTATCAAAGATAACTTCCTTTTTCTTAACCGTGCGCGGCATGTCAAATATATCGCCTGCTTTTACCTTCTCCTGCTTTGCTCCAACTTCAATAATCGCAAACATTTGGTATGTTTCTCCTTTTCTGATGTGACTGATAATTGTTTAAAAAGTACTTCTTAAAATTTGGAAAGTAAGTATAACATATATATATGTATATAGCAAGGGAAAAATGCTTTTTGGAAAGGTGTATTGAAAGGGCGTAAAGGGTATATACGCAGAAATACAGTTAGTTAACACTTATGTTAATTAATTATATTTGAAAATTCTTCGCCTGTCAAGGGATGATTGAATAAAGTAGTGTCAAGATAATTGTGCACTTTTATATTCAAGTTCTGATTGAATTGAG
>CAZBMI010000243.1:0-1916 GCA_964492885.1 uncultured Planctomycetia bacterium
TGCTTATAGACAATTTCCTGGGTTCAAAAAAGATAAGCTATATGGTTTTTGCAGGAATTATAGCTGGCATGCAGTTTTTAGCGGGTTTTATGCAGATGGCTGCTTATTCGCTTTTATTCTACGCGTTTTATTTCTTGTATAAGTCAGGAATCAAAAGGCCGGGCCGGAAACATGTCTTAAGCGGAGGGCTCTTATCCGTCTTTATTGTTTTACTTGTTTCCCTGCCGCAGATTGTATTGACCTATCAGCTGGCAGGGCTCTCCGCGAGGTCAGAGGCATCTTTGGGCTTTGCCTTGTGGGGCTCTTTTCTTCCACCGTGCATATTCAGCGCGTATTTTCCGTACTGGCTGGGATTCCGCGGGTATACTGTTTTTATAGGAGTATTCAGTATACTATTTTTTATCTATTCCCTTTTCCGCTATAAGGATAAACCTGATATAAGGCCTCTGATATGGATAGCCGGGCTGTCTTTTTTTGCCGCGCTTGGAAAATATAATCCTCTTTATGTGGCAGCACTTAAACTCTCAGGGTTTTACGGGTTCAGAAACCCTTCGAAACTATTATTCTTTACGATTTTCGCAGCCGCGGCGCTTTCAGGGTACGGCTTTACAAAGTTCTTCAGCCGGCCTGATGGGAAAAGAGCGGATACCTCGCTTAAACTTTTTACAGCTATATCCGCGATAAGCCTTGGGATATTCTTTATATCAAAGTTTGCCCTGGTCAGGTTTAAGTCTGAAATAATAGCATTTTTACAGGATTATGCCGCAAAAAATATAGTAGGAATGCCATATCATAGATACAGCTTTCAGGATTATATGGATAAAGCCATGAGCATGTATTCTTTAGTGGTTAAAGGCACGGATATTCATATATTCTTTACTGCTTTTTCGCTTTTTATGACAATACTTGCCGTAATCCTGGGGCTGGTTCTTATTTTCAGAAAAAACAGGCCAAAGCTGTTAAAGCTGATAATTTTTTCCGCGATATTTTTGGATATATTTGTTTACAGCTTTTACGGAACAGGATTCAGGGGGAATATCAGGCCTTTTGATTATATAAAACCGAAATACCCGCTTATTTTAGAGAGGCTTAAATCTGATAAGGAGTTCTTCAGGCTCTTGCCGTTTGACATAAAAAGCGGCAATCTTCCGTTATGGTCTGTGCCCAACGCCAATATGATTTACGGTATAGACAGCGCAGCTGTATACACGCCTCTTGCGGAGAAAACCTACAGGGATAAGCTTTTATCACTTGAGATAGCGGATGATTCACTAGGCCTTTGCCGGCCTTCTGAATCCGCTTTGGACGAAAAATATAATCTCCTGTGTCTTCTTAATGTAAAGTATGTAATTTCAGCAACACCGCTTAAACGCGCCTATTTAAAAGAGATATTATCCGAGGACGGAATTATTCTTTATCAGCTTAAAGGTTATCTGCCGAGGGCATTCTTCACGCGCATGCTTGACACAAAAATAAGAGAGAGGCCTTTGAGGGAATTTGAGATATCCGGTTACAAAGACGGCGCTATTGAAATAGATATGGCATCAAAGGTTGACGGCTATGTGGTATTTTCGGAGAATTACTATCCGGGGTGGAAGGTTTATGTTGACGAAGAAGAGGCTGATATAATACCATTTTCCCTGGTCCAGGCTGTCAAGGTGGCTAAGGGCAGGCATAATATAAAATTTATATATAAACCGGATATAGCAGGTATATTCTGTGAAGATTAAGATTGCGATAGCAGGGTTTTTGCTTATTTTTGCGCTGGCAGGTTTTAGCAGCCTGATGTTGAAATCAGTTACGCCTGATGAGGCCTGCCACCATATACCCTCGGGCTATGTATTTCTTACCAAGGGTGATTTAAGATTCGATACTAATGCCCCTCCGCTTACGCGTTATATCATGTCTCTGCCGCT
>CAZBMI010000244.1:0-1909 GCA_964492885.1 uncultured Planctomycetia bacterium
CTGAGGGGTTTGCCGGAAGCGCCTCTACGCCATTGCGCTCAAACATATCTCTGTATACCAAAATAGAGGCCAGACCCGCAAAATCATGGTCATTGACACATAAGTTTCTTAAATCTTCTACGCTCATCATGGTAAGGGCCTGCCATGTAATCCTTCCTTCTGTAGCTGCCGCAAACAACTTTACAACATCATCACGTGTTGCTATTTCACTGCTGGCTTTCAAAGGATAAGACGCGTAGCTGTGAATTATCCCGTATGCTGTCCTGCCGGTAATCTGAAAAGGCCCGTTTCCGTTCTTCGACCTTCCGTAATATTCATTCAGGAAATTTGTCTCAACAGCAAGTGTGCCTAAAAGCAGCATACGCCAGCAAACCTTTTGAGAATCCTCCATACGGGGAAATACAAGCTCTATTAACCTGGTTAAACGAGCCTCCTGTTCTATATAATTACGCAATTGCTGTCGCCTAAAACCCTCGGCAGGCAAGCCGGCAGAAGAGCCTGCGGCAGAAAAGCCAAAAGTCATATTAATGGCAAGAGATATAAGGACGATAATAGCCAAGCGGCTTATCTTTACATTAATGAAAGGCATACGCATAATCTCAAGAATTATTAAATTGTTTTATAAACTTAATAATAAGTAATAATAAAAAAAGTCTCTCTGTATTAAATATGCCTTACTGCAGGGGGGAAGTCAAGGTATTGAAATAAAAAACATCAGATAGAGACTGCTTCGTCTATCCAATCAAGGTACTCCCGGCTGGATTCGGATAAGGGTATGGATATAATCTCAGGCGTGTCATAACTATGCAGGTCTTTGACGGTATTTTCCAGTTTTTTAAAAGCTCTGCTTGTTGTCTTTGCTATAAGAAGGTGTTCTTCCGAGGATTCTTTTTTACCCTTCCATGCAAAAACAGATCTTACGCCCGGTATTATATTCACGCAGGCGGCTAGCTTGGATTCTATAAGGACTGAGGCTATATTTTCCGCTTCTTCCGGCGATGGCGCTGTGATAAAAACCATTATATGCATTAGACGCCTTCTTTTTCCACAGCTTCTTTTTGCCTCAAGTAGACTTCGTAGTCACCTTCGCCCTCAAGGATAACATGGCCTTCTCTTGCAAGCCATCCCAGGCTCATAAGAACCAGGTCGCGTGATTTTCCGACTGCTAATACAAGCCTTGAAAGTTTCTCCTTGCCGTTGGCGTCTAAATAATGCCAGATATCGCCTGCAATAATACCAATTTGTATTATCATAAGGCATTCTCCTTTCGCTTGTTCAGGCTTCCGCATTGCGGACATTTAGATATCACGTCATGCTGGCTGTCAACATAGGTAAAAGTGCATACCTGGCACTGCCATATAGATTTCTTCTCTGAGGCATACTGCTTAGGCTTGGCATCCCTGTCAAGAAATAACCATAAAAGCAGTATAGTTACTACCGTTAATAATAAATATAACGCAACCGCAGTGGATATGTCAAGTTCTATCATGGGGTAATATGATTTATTTTTTTGACAAGCTTTTGCCTGAAAATTCTATGTTTGTAATCCTCTCCTCATCCTTCTGTGGCTGGTTTGGCTGGAGGGGGATAAACTTCCATTTTTTCGCGTACCGTTGAGCTATAAGGTCTATCTCCGGATAACCCGAGGTCTGCAGGGTGTCAGCTGTCTTTACTGTCCCGTCAGGCGCGATAACAAGCCTTAAGCTCACCTTGCAGGAGACAGGGGCATTGTTTTCCCGGCGTATTGATACCGCTGTCTCATAATCCGGCAGGGGGGGCTTAAACACCACAAGCCTCTCTTTCTTTCCGCCGCTTGCGGCATCAGAAGCCGCGCTAAAGGCTGTAAAAGAACTCTCTTTTTTCGAAATATCAGGAGATAGTTTCTGAGCTTTTATTATAACATCTATGC
>CAZBMI010000245.1:0-1901 GCA_964492885.1 uncultured Planctomycetia bacterium
TTGCTTATATGAAGTGGGTGTTCAATTCTTTCTATATGGATACTCCGCCCGGTCCTATATATCCTTATTTTGTCGCTTTCTTTTTTGCTGTATTGCTTATCATTTACTACCATCTTTTTCTGGCATTAAAGGAAAGCTCAGGCCTTGCAAGAGTACAGATAAAATATTTTACATTAGCAACATTGGTGGGTTTCGTAGGCGGCGGAACAAGCTTTTTACCTGTTTTTGGATTTAATATTTACCCGCTTGGGAATTTTGCAACGGTTTTATCCCCTATAATTATAACCTATGCTATTATAAACCATCGTCTTTTAGATATCAGCATAGCTATTACTAGAGCTACTATATTTGGCATAGTTTATCTTATTGTAATAGCCATACCTTTTGGCATAGGCTATAAGCTCCAGGGTACATCTTTATGGTATATACCTTTAATCTTGGCTGTTGTTTTAGCGTCTGCAGGGCCTTTTATATATAATTATTTAGGCCGGCAGGCAGAGATTCTTTTTGAGATGCAGCGGCTTGGCGCCAGGCTTATTATACCTGCTGCAATACAGAATAATCTAATAGGTTTTTTAGTGTTGGGAAATAAGCTTTCAGGCCGCATGTATACCAAGGATGATTTAGCGGTTTTTCAGGTCCTGGCAAACCAGGCAGCCCTTGCAATTGAAAATGCCATATTTTACCAGGAGACGGGCAAGACATTAACACAGCAGTTTCATGAGCACAGGCTGCGCTCAATAGGAAAGATGGGCTCGTATATGGGGCATCAGATAAATAACCGTTTTCACGCTATATTGATACATGCGGAAAGAATACAACATCTGGTGATTAAGAAGCTTAAATCTACTATCACGAAACAGCAGGAACCGTTATTTAACAAGGCAGAAGAGTCTTTAGACATAATCGCTGAAAATGCCTCAAGGGGAGGCGCTATAATTGACAGGCTAAAGGCTTTTTCGCGCAAGGAGACAACTTTTAAACCTATAGGACTTGATGAGATACTAAAGGCAAGCATAGAACTTTTATCCTGTAAGTTTAATGTAGGGGAAATGAACATCAATATTGGTATAAAAGAGAGCCCTTTTAAGGTCTTCGGAGACATAGCACAGCTTCAGGATGTATTCTTTAACTTGCTGGATAATGCGCATGACGCGCAACAGGAGAAGAAGAAATCTCAAGAAGGCTATGCCCCGGAAACCATAATCAAGGCCTATGCAGCTCAAGAACAATGGCATATTGAGATATCTGATAATGGTATCGGAATGTCCAAAGAGGCGCTTGACCATCTGTTTTTGCCGTTTTTTACCACAAAAGCTACTACAGAAAAAGGCACAGGCATAGGCATGGCTGTTATTAAGATGATGATCGAAAACAGTAAGGGTACTATAAAGGCTGAGTCAGAGTATGGCAAGGGAACAATCTTTTATATTACATTACCAGCCATTAATGAAAAGGAGTAAAGAAGATGCCTAAGAATATTTTGATTGTTGATGATGAGAAGGATATAGTATCCTTTGTTAGGGATTTCTTTACAGATGAAGGCTATGAGGTTTTTACTGCTTTTAACGGAGAAGAAGCAAAAAAGGTAATAGAATCTCAGGAGCCTGCTTTAGTCATATTGGATATGAAGATGCCTGGTATTGATGGCCCTGAGATTTTAAAAATAGTAAACAACAAATGCCCTTCTTCCAAAGTGGTTATCCTGACCGGATACGCTGAGGAGTACTCAGGCAGGCTAAAGGGCTTGCGTTACGATGGCTTCATAACAAAACCATTCAGCGCAATAAAACTTGTAAATACTGCCCAGGATATATTATCTGGCAAGGTTACAGTTAAAACAGGCGATGTTAATCTATATAATGATTCTCATATTATGCCAAAGTCGAGACTTTTATTTA
>CAZBMI010000246.1:0-1887 GCA_964492885.1 uncultured Planctomycetia bacterium
GGTCTGTAACAACTGTCTTGTATGTGATAGTTACTGTCTCAGGGGAGATGTCGCCTGCTGTATGAGCAATTACCAAGTCATCGCCTCCTGAAAACGCTGCTGCTGTAAGCGTTACAGTAAGGGACTGCTGGCCGCTTGCCGCGCTGTATTCAGTAGGCCCTGTAAGCTGTAGGTCAAAGGCCTTTGTGCCGTCTGCTAACAGGCTTGTAAGGAATATGCCGTTACTTGTATTTGTAACAGCGCCTGACCAGCTTCCCAATGCATCGTGCTTTAAGACAAAGGTATCTGTGCCTGCTGATGAGCCCGGGTGCGTGTCAGTGCCGTCAACCTTTATGTACATGCTCGCTGTCTCATCACCCTCATTGGTAACTGTCCAGGTGTCTCCTGAGGTTGCCTTGGCAACACCCATGCCTATATTACCCACTGCCCAGTCACCGCCACTTACAGAAACAGCTAAGCCTGCGTAGGCTGGGACAGCAAGCATAAGGGAAAAGACAAGCAATAGAAGTGTAATTACAAGGTTTGGAATTGCTTCGCCCTTGGCTGGCAATGACATTTGTTGAGATTGCTTCGTCGCTTCTCTCCTCGCAATGACACTAAGCCCACATATCAGTAGTAATGTCTTTATCTTCATCACGCGCCTCCTTGTATTTGCTTCTTTGTTTAGATCCTTCGCTTCGCTCAGGATGACACTGGCTTTCGCTCAGGATGACATTCTTAATTATCTCTACTATAAATATACTTTACTTAGCTGTTTCTGTCTATCCGCAAAACTACCTCATTTGCCTGCGCAAACTACAGGGGTCAGGTCTTGAACATGTGACTTAACTAAGCGCGCAAGGCGCAAGCCCTAACCTTCCTTTAAAATAAATCTTTGTCCGGATTCCCTTTCTTTACCAAAATAACAATTTTATCTATCAATGCCCTGGATGTATTTAAAGATGACTTTGCTTCACTTTGGGTTATACCGTTTTTAGAATCATAAATAAAATTATGTCTTTTTCTTCTCAGCCTGTTAAACCGGCTAACTAATATGTAATAGTCCTGGCCGAGTGTCAATTTCGTAAACTCTACTATAGTTTTATGCGACCTTTTAGATGTTGGCAGATAACCTTTTGCAAACATCAGCGCTCTTCCTGCTCTAATCATGGCGTGATATGCTATCGTTAGTGACCATGTCAAATCGATTTTAAGATTGGCTTCTGCTGTTTTTAAATCTCTTAAAGAGCGACGCATTTGATACGATATTTGTTTGAAATCCGGCTTTTGCCGCTTAATAAGCTTATCCCTTATAAAATTTTCGTAATTCATGGATTTCTCCTATCAACAATACTTTTTTATCTGAAAGAACTTCCAATATAAAAGGTTCTTGATCTTTTATGTTTTTTTCAAACTCGCTTAGAGTGTAGAGTTTATAATTTATTTCTCTTTGCAGTTTTTTTTCCAGCTTGTCTAAGTTCTCCACTAATTTGTCTTCTGGCGGAGTGCCTATAATAGCAATATCTATATCTGAGAGATAATTCTCTTTTGCCTTAGCGTATGAACCATAAATAAACGCAAACTTTATCCTGCCGGTTTCCTTCAATACTTGCTTAATGCTGCCTTTGACACCTATTGTCTTAAAAACAATACTTTTCAACTCCTTAAAAAGGGGATAATTTTTATTTACTTTAAAAAACCGCGCATTTGCCTTATATTCACTCTCAAGAATATGTTCTGTAACTAAATTATTGAGAGTGCGCTGAAAAGTTCCGGGCTTTTTGTTTAAAATGCGGCCCAGTTCCTGCATATAAAAAGCTCTGTCGGCATTAGTGAAAAAGAGTTTTAATAACTCTGCTCTATTTTTTGTCAGCGGTTTCATGTTTTTGCTTTATATTCATTATGTAT
>CAZBMI010000247.1:0-1877 GCA_964492885.1 uncultured Planctomycetia bacterium
TATGAGAAAAACGGGATTCACCATAAGCCAAAAGCATATAAGAAGAGGCTTAAGGCACGTGATTCTCGAAGGCCGTTTTCAGATAATCTCCAGAAGACCTTATGTAGTGTATGATGCAGCGCATAATCAGGCCTCAGTAAAAGCATTAAGAGATACATTTAACCGGGTTTTTAACCGTAGTTGTTCTTGTGTTATATCGGGTATATCTGCTGATAAAGATGCGCCTGCTATAATAAAAGAACTTGCGGGATTATCAGAAAATATTATATATACGAAATCAGATTCACCCAGGCTGCTTGAGCCTAACCTGCTTGCCGATAAAGCCCACGCGCCGGGCAGCAGATGCTACGTATGCGGTGATATTAACGACGCGCTTATATTTGCCAATGAATTCGCGGGTAATAACGGAATAATACTTGTTACCGGGTCATTCTTTTTGGCAAAAGATACGTTTAAAGCGGTGAGAACATGGAAAACGACACAATAGCGGCGATATCAACGCCTGCCGGAGAAAACGGTATAGGTATAGTCCGTATAAGCGGGCCTATGGCTTTTGATATAGCCGATAAGATATTCTTACCCAAAACACGAAAGAGGCCCTCTCAGTTTAAGAGCCACAGCCTTCATTACGGACATGTGAAATCTACGCAAGGCGCGGTGATAGACGAGGCCCTTCTTTCTGTTATGAGGGCTCCCAGGACTTACACCACCGAAGATATGGCAGAGGTAAACTGTCATGGAGGAGTTATTTGCCTGAAACAGGCTTTAGAGCTTGTTTTGCGACTTGGCGCCAGACTCGCGGAGCCGGGTGAATTCACAAAGAGGGCTTTTCTAAACGGAAGGCTCGACCTTATCCAGGCAGAGGCTGTATGCGATATAATAGCCTCACGCACCAATGAGAGCATGCGCATAGCGCAGCAGCAGCTAAAAGGCGACGCCTCCCAAAAACTGCGGGCTATAAGGCGTATGCTTATAGATATAGCCGCGGATATCGAAGCGGATATAAATTTTCCTGAAGAAGGTTTAAATGCCTCTAAGCTCTCATCGATAAAGGCATCTTTAAGCGCTGTAGAGAAAGATATATCATCTCTTATAAAGTTTGCCGGGAATGGAGTTATATTGCGTGAGGGCATAACAACAGTAATATGCGGCAAGCCCAATGTCGGAAAATCGAGCCTTATGAACAGCTTCTTAAGGCAGGATAGAGTTATTGTCACGCCTCATCCAGGGACAACAAGGGATACTATTGAAGAGGTCGTTAACCTCAGGGGCATACCTTTGAAGATAGCAGATACCGCGGGCATAATAGATGCTGAGGACAACATCACAAAGGAGAGCGTTGACAGGAGCAGGCGTTATATGGAGTCTGCTGACCTTATACTTCTTGTCCTGGATTCCAGCGGCCTTCTTACAGAGCAGGACATTAAGATAATAGATATCGTAAAGGATAAGAGGGTGCTTGTTGTTGTCAATAAGTCAGACCTGCCCGAGGTTCTTCAGTCCGGACGGATAAGAGAATATCTGCGCGATAAAGTCATTATAAAGGTTTCCGCGAAAGAGAAAACCGGTTTAGCAGAGCTTGAAGAAGCTATATATAATATGTTCTTCTCGGGGAAACTCGCGATAGAGAGCATGATACTTTCAAACAGAAGGCAGATAGACGCCGCGGAAAAAGCATTATCTTTTATCAAGTCTGCCATAGAAGGAATTAAGCAGAAGAGACACAGCGAATTACTAATAATAGATATACGAGACGCCGTACGGGCTATAGGCGTTATTACAGGCGATTCTTTTACAGAGGAAGTCTTAAACAGCGTATTCAGCAGGTTCTGTGTGGGAAAATGAAATGAGGCCACAACTTAGCGAGGTAAAACGAG
>CAZBMI010000248.1:0-1824 GCA_964492885.1 uncultured Planctomycetia bacterium
CTCAATTCAATCAGAACTTGAATATAAAAGTGCACAATTATCTTGACACTACTTTTTTATCTCTTATATTGACATAATGACAAGCATATGGTATATTTATTATCAAATATAAAATAGTAACCCCTGGCAAGCATACGCGGGGGTTTATTTATGTTGCTGTCAAGTCTCAAAAAAAGAAGTATCTTTCTGGCAATTCTCCTATCATTATTTCAGATTAACATACCTTGTTTTGCAGTAACTTTTCCCGGCAAAATACATACCAACGCCTTAAGGCCTGCCTCGAGCAGAGTCGACAGCCGTAACAGTATTATTACCGCAGGTGATATAACGAAAACAGCTTCTTCAGATAATGCTATACCCAGAACTGAGTTAACAGGTAAAAATCCGCAGGCATACCTATCCCCGGAATTTACAGACGATGAATGGAAAGAGATTTTAGCGCAGTTAGGAGGTTCAATAGCATGCGCGTCTATGGAAGGAATTATGCCCGAGTTAGGCGCTTATGCGCTCCAGGCATCGAAGGGCGGGCTTGGAATACTAGCAGGCGGCAAAGGTGAAGGCTATAAAAAAAGTGTATGGAATGCGTGCATATCAGGCGTTAAGGCGTTTTTGAATCTGCCCATGAATGAGTATATGGTTATCCCGAAAACAAATCTTGGCGGGAGGTACCAGTATCTCGAAAACGAAAAGGTTCCTTACAAAAAACTTATAGACCATGATAATCCTATAGATTACAGAGCATTCACTAAGCATAGGCGATTTGACTTTCCAGAGCTTGAAGATAACCCTTTAAAGCCTATTAAAATTTTGGCTGATGAAAATGGCAAACAATTAAAATTTAAAGTCAACCTTTTTAATGAACGCTCCGGCAGGCATGAGGATTTTGAGGCAGCTTTATATTGTATCAACAGAGGCGGCACGCCAACATTTCTTACAGCACAGCTTGCCATAAACAATATCCTTTATACGGATAATGTGTCAGAGAGGCTTAATCAGCAGTTACTGTTAGGCAAGGTTATACCTATGCTTTATAAAAAATTTGGCATAAAACCGGCTGTTTTTCATGCCAATGAAGCCCATACTGTTATAGCAATGGCTGAGATGATTCAGGATGAATATTTTAAGGATACAGCTTTTGTATTTACAAACCACACTCCTGTTGCCGCGGGTTTGCAGATATATCATGACAAGGCTCACTGGTTTTCAAGGCTTGAAATACCTGATGTTTTTGAGGATAAGGATAGAAATCTCAGGATTGACTTTAAAGCTGTCTTTACAAACGGAAATAACCTGGATTTTTCACGCGCAGCAATGATATTAGCGCACTTGGCAAACGGGGTAAGCAATGCCCATGGTATTACCCTGCAAAAAATGTTTCCTGATTTCAAGGATAAAATACGGGCGATATTAAACGGAACCGATGAGATATGGAAGAGCGATAACCTTACGGAAGCCGAGAAAAGGCAGGAAGATATAAGTCCTATGGCTTTATGGAATATACACCAGAAAGATAAAGTGGCTATGGCGAATTTGATTAAAAAGAGAACAGGTCGTGAGATTAATCTTCATGAGCCTGTGGCAATGGCTATCAGGAGGATAGTCTTTTATAAACAGCAACACCCCATGCTTAAAGATATACTAAAGGCGCTTTGCCAGGATAAAGGCGTTAAGACAAAGGTTGTAATTGACGGCAAGGAAGAGGAGCTCGAAGGTTTAGGAATGCAGGTTGTAGTCGGCGGGATTATGGTGGATGAACATGACCCCCTGCTTAAGCATTGGGTATATGAATTTATGAACTGGATGGATGACCCTGATTTTAAAGGC
>CAZBMI010000249.1:0-1794 GCA_964492885.1 uncultured Planctomycetia bacterium
TGCCGAAAAAAGGTATCTGCTTCTCCCTCGCGTATTGCGCTGCCTCTATCTTGCCTTCTATGCCTCTATGTCCGAATCCTCCGGGAATGAGTATGCCGTCAACATTATTTAAGTAAGTGTGGGCTCCGTACTTCTCGATATCCCCTGAGTCCACCCGCTTTATAATAAGCCTTGTGTTGTTTGCTATTGCCGCGTGGATAAGCGCCTCGTATATAGACTTATACGCGTCCTGAAGTGTTATATATTTGCCTACAACAGCAATGGTTACAACATTTACGGGATTCTTAATCCTGTCTAATACATTCTTCTGCCACGCGAAAAGGTTTGTATCTTTACACTTTAGGTTAAGAAGCCTGGCTAAGAGCTTGTCAAGGCCTTCTTCATAAAGACTTACAGGCACCTCGTATATGCTCTCTACATCAACCGCTGATATGACCTCTTCCTTGTTGACGTTGCAGAAAAGCGCTATCTTATCTTTTGCCTGAGGGCTTAGGTGCTTTTCGCTCCTGCATAATATGATATCAGGGGTGATACCTATTTCACGTAAAGTACCTACGCTGTGCTGTGTGGGTTTTGTCTTAATCTCTCCCGCTGTCTTTACATACGGCACTAATGTTACGTGGATATTTACGGCATGGCCTCTTCCCAGCTCAAGGCGCAGCTGCCTTATAGCCTCTAAAAACGGCAGGCTTTCTATGTCCCCTACCGTACCGCCAATCTCGACGATAACTACATCCGCGTTCTTTTTGTTAGCGACCTTTTTTATATTGTGTATTATCTCGTCGGTTATATGCGGTATTATCTGCACGGTCTTTCCCAGGTAATCGCCTTTTCTCTCTTTTGATATAACAGAATAGTATATCTTGCCTGTTGTTATGTTATTGTCTTTGGTAAGCTTCGCGTTTGTAAAGCGCTCGTAATGGCCGAGGTCAAGGTCTGTCTCCGCGCCGTCGTCTGTAACATAAACCTCGCCATGCTGAAAAGGGTTCATTGTGCCGGGGTCCACGTTTATATAAGGGTCGCACTTTATCAAAGTAATCTTAAGGCCTGCTGATTCAAGCAGTTTACCAACAGAAGCAGACGCTATGCCTTTACCCAAACTTGATAAGACGCCTCCTGTTACAAAGATATATTTAGCCATTAGCATTGCCTCCTGTTATATGATAATTTAGTCATCAGCGCGTTAGTCATTGCGAGCGGCTTGTGGTGAGCTTGTCGAATCAAGCGAAGCAATCTCAAACATTAGGGATTGCTTCGTCGGCTTCGCCCCGTTATAAATTTTGCTGATATTAACTTTGCACATAAATTTGTAACGGGGCTTCGCCTCCTCGCAATGACGAAGTGTTCGCACGCAATGACTAAAGTTTATTTTTTAAGAATAGCTAAACCGTTTTCTTTTTTATATAATTCTGGATTGAGTTGATATCCAGATGCCCTTTTAAAACAGACTCTATGCCGTTTACAGCAGCCTGGGCGCCCTGCAAAGTCGTTATGCAGGGGACATTATTAATAACAGCCGCCTGCCTTATAACGCTCATATCAGACTGGCCTCGCGCGCCCGAGGGAGTGTTTATTATAAGAGATATCTTTCTCGACCTTATAAGCTTAAGTATATCATTGGCAGAATCTCCTATCTTGGGCACAACCTTCACATCAATACTGTTGGATTTTAAGACCTTTGCGGTTCCTTTTGTGGCAATTATTTTAAAACCCATGTCGAAGAGCTTCTTTGCCATAAATATTACATCACGCTTGTCATCATCTTTTACGCTTATAAAAACGTCCCCGTTTTTA
>CAZBMI010000250.1:0-1751 GCA_964492885.1 uncultured Planctomycetia bacterium
GGCCGCTCATAAAAGGATCCAGCGAAAAATGTACAGGGGCGACATAATATGGATTCGCATGATGGGTGGTCCATACTCGCGCCCACATGATATAAGCGTTAAAATCTATTGAAAATATATTCGGGACAAAACTTAAAAAAAGACCTGTTCCGGAAAATATCAGCAGCTTATTCTTAATCGGTATCCTATTGTGCTGTTCTTTACTGTGGCTAAACAGAAACAATAAAAAGCCGGTGAAGACAAAGGATATAATAGCCAGGTATATATACCGCAATGCGGGATCAAGCGGGGGGAAATTTGTGTCATTGAAAAATACCTTTAAAGGATATAATAAGAAAAAGGGCATTATACCGGTTATATATAATAATATAATATATATGTCTTTACGTGTTCTTAAAACTTTCATCACTTAAGGGTTGATCTCATATCAAGCAAGCCGACATAGAAACTCGAAGCCAGCAGCTGCACACCGAATAACAGTAAGGTGGCTGATACAATAGCCAATTTAGTTAGCCCTATATCTATGGAATTGTAATTATCAAGGCCTATCAGCCTGATTACAGATATACCTGTGAAAAATAAGCCTATAAGAGACAAAAAGATTCCCGCTAATATGCATGTTTCAAGATGAAATCTTTCCTTAATGAATTTTACTATGCGGTCTTCGGGTATGAGCCCTTGTTGAAAACCTACAAATTTAGCGCTTACTCCAAAAAATATTAGCTGCATGCCCAGGAGTGCCACGGCAAGTGAAAATACCATTGAGGAAAGCCCTAACGGCATCTTAAACACCGCAAATACATTAAAGAATATGCCTAATAAAAAACCTATGCCCGATAAAAATAACACAAATCCCGGTATAATGAAGATGGAGGTCGGTGAAAACAGCATAATAAACTTTAAGTGTCTCCACCCGTCTCTAAAGGTTCTTAAATGCGGTTTTCTTGTTGTTGGTGATACCCTGTACCTGATAGGTATCTCTGCGATATCCAGCTTATTCATTAAGGCCTTTATTACCATCTCCGAGGCAAATTCCATTCCGTTGCCATGCAAATTTAAATTTTTAAAAACTTCTTTTCTAAAACCCCTCATACCGCAATTGACATCCGATATCCTGCCGCCAAAACATAAATTAAGGAATAAAGTCAATGCAGGGCTGCCTACGAACCTATGCAAAAAAGGCATCGCCCCCTTTTCTATATTACCTTTGAGGCGGCTGCCCATTACAAAATCACTGCCGCCTTTAAGTCTGTCTATAAAGGGTTTTATCTCAGAAAAATCATATGTTGCGTCAGCATCTCCCATTATAATATATTCTCCGCCTGCCTCTTTTATTCCTCTCCTTAAGGCGGCTCCATAGCCTTTTACAGGCTCTTTTACAATCTTTGCGCCCATCTCTAATGCTATCTTTACTGAGTTGTCAGTAGAACCATTATCGACAATTAAGATTTCACCGGGTATACCTGCGTTATCTAACCCCCTTTTCGCGTTTTTTATGCAAATAGCTATGGTATCTTCTTCATCCAGACATGGCATCACTATAGTTACTCGCACAACTTTATCATCCATCTCGCCTTCTACCTTTCATATTTATCCAGTTGAAAAATTGGAAAGTCTTGAGTATCTGGCCGGGCTTTACTACAAAAAGCTGCTGTAATAAAAAGGAGGGCCTTAGATAAAAGGACTTAAACGCCTTCACCCTGTAGCGGTCTATCTCTTTTGCGGATAGCGCTTTAGTAGACATGATAGAA
>CAZBMI010000251.1:0-1743 GCA_964492885.1 uncultured Planctomycetia bacterium
GAAAACCTTAGTTTCTCGGTACAGGATTTTGGAACAGGCATTTCCGATAAAAACAATAGCGTGCTGGCGGAGAGCCTTTTTGACTTCTCGGCAGCAGAAGGATATGGCCTAATAGGCATAAGCGTAAGCTCGGGAGCTCAGATATTGACTTCCCTGCTCCTGGCGGAAAAGATAAAGAAAGAATACAATATACCAATAGTCATCGGCGGACCTTATGTAACGGCATTCGCGCACCTGTTTTTCGAGAAATACGATTTTATAGATTACGCTGTCGTTGGGGAAGGAGAAGTGCCTCTCTTAAAGCTGACAGAGCACATACAGGGCAAAATGCCCGCAGATAAGGTCCCGTCTTTATGGTATAGAGATAAAGGAAAGCCTGTTTTTAACGGCCGCACGTTCTATGATATAGAGGACCAATCCTGCCCTGATTTTGACGGGCTTAATCTTGAGCCTTATTGGCAGTATGAAAAGACAGGCAACAAAACCGTTTTGCTGCCTTACTCTACCTCCATAGGATGCCCGGGCAGGTGCACGTTCTGTTTATATCCTTACATCGAAGGCCGATGGCGGTGTAAAAGCATAAAGAAGATAGTAGACGAGATAGTTTATCTTAAGCAAAAGTATAAGAGCAGTTTTTTTAGTTTCAAGGATTCGACTTTCAACGCCTCTGTAAAACATGTAAATGAGCTATGCGATGAGCTTATACGTAGGCAGGTAGATATAAAATGGGATGCTCTTGTGCGCGCAGAGAATATTACCCGCGAGCTGCTGTTTAAAATGAGAAAGGCAGGCTGCCACAATCTACTCTGGGGCGTAGAGTCTGCAAGCAACAGAGTCCTGAATATGATGCAAAAGGACACAAATGCCGGTGAATGCGCGGGGCTGCTTAAGATGTCGCAAAAAGCAGGTATCCTTAATACGGTATATCTGATAATAAAGTACCCTTACGAAACCGCGCAGGATATTATGCAGACAGCAGAATTCATCAGAAGCAACGCTGATTATATTTACGCGATACAGATTTTTATTTTTAAATTTATTTACGGTTGCTTTGCTTATAACAACCAAAAAGCGTTAAACATAAAAGCGAAAAAGAACAGGGCATCACCGTTTTACTACTGGTATGATTGCCGGGAAACAGAAGGGCATGTATCAAAGGCCCAGAGAAGAGACATATCAAAAGCCAGAAAAAAGCTTTTTAGTTATGATTTTAGATACGTTAAATATCGATATTTCAGGTTTCCGTTTAATATCATCATACGATATTCAGGCATGTTATTTCCCGGGAAGTTATATATTATGGAAAATTTTATCAATAAAATAAAATGGCATATAAACTGCAGGAAGAGCAGGGCAATTTAAATGAAAGTGAAGTTGCTCTGGCCAATAACGGTTCGTATATTGCAGGAAAGACTTAGAAGCCGCTCTTTTTTGTTGCCTTATGGCTTGGGCGTATTGGCGCGTTTTTTAAGAAAAAATGGAATTTCAACAGAAGTGCAAAATTTAGATGCCGAATCAAGAAGTCCTTATTCTGATTTTAAAAATCACAGGCTGTCCAAGAAAATTACGCGATATTGCTACTCTCAATTGCATAGAGGGTATTACACGGGTATCTTCGATGCGAAAAATCGATTGCTTGCAGACGATATTTTCAGCATGATAGATGCTAAAGATTGCAATATAATAGGTATTAGCATACACTCCGGAACACAGATATTGACTTCCCTGCTCCTGGCGGAAAAG
>CAZBMI010000252.1:0-1739 GCA_964492885.1 uncultured Planctomycetia bacterium
TAAAACCAGGGAACCTCTACGACACGCCCCTGCACCATAGGACTTCCGGAGCATCCTTCGCTTACTGTTGGGCTGATAACCCCGTAATTCCAACGCGCAAATCGGCTGGAAACTTATTTTTCTTTCAGCGTCCTTTTTTAATTGTAAGGAAAACGTGTAATTCACAAATCAAGCTGTGACTCCCAGCTTTCACCCAACTTTCACATCACCATTGGAGTTAAACGATAAGGAGCCTCCATGAGAAAAAGACAAAAATCGTTGACTCCGCTCATCGAAACTGGCAATTAACATAATTATCCAGCGTCGCCTCGCTCCTACTTCATCAAGGGGTGGCCGGTTTCAGGGGAATAGGCATGTTATGCAAAAACATTGAATCAATTTTCATTCAAAATTTTCGCGTCATTTGGAACTTGATGCGACGTCCGGCTTATCGTGATTCACGGTGCTAAATTCCGCTTTCCCACGGAATGACGGTCGAAACGGGCCAGAACCGCACCTTACAAAGGACCATATCAAAGCGGCGTCTTTTAGTCGCGGATCACTACATGTCGACAAAGCTACTCCATAATAATCAAACCTTGACATTAAACTTATCTTCTTTTGGGAAAACTGCGCTTCTTATTGCTGTTATCCTTTTGTATTTATTAACTTTTTTTCAATACAGCCAGACGGGCTATACAACCCGGGATGATACCCTGACAGCCTTACGGGCGATGAATCTCGAGAATTATCTGGATGAGCCCTTAAGAACTGCAAAATCTCAAGGCCGCCTATCTCAGGTTTTTAATTCTTATCTGGACGCTGTCCCTTATCTCATTGACAGTGAGGTTTATTATCAGCTTATCAAGTTAGGGGCCTTGGTGATAAACTTTATTCTATTCCAATTGGTTTTAAGGGAATATTTCAATATAAAGTTTGCCTATTTTGGTGTTGCTTTGGCCTTAGCGGTTCTCCCGAACAATTGGCACCACAACCTCTTGACATCCTATCCATTTGCTTCCCATTTCGGGGTTTCCTCTTTTTTTCTCTCTCTTATCATTCTAAAGAGGTACCTTAAGACAGGTGAAAAATGGTTAGGGGTGTTGATGGGAGTATCCTATTTTTTTTCTTTATGCGTCACTGAATTATATGCGTTCTATGGCATCCTGCTTATACTTATCTGTAATCAGTTCGTACGGAAACAACCCCTGCCCATATTCCAGAGGACACGCACTTTACTAAATCGCTGTTTGCCCTTTTTGATCCCAGCCATTTTATTCGTTGTCGGGCAAATGCTTTTTCAGTTGGTTTATCCTGGACATTACTCAGGTACTCGATTGGATAATTTCTCCCCTATCCAATCTCTTTTGGTTATCGCAAAATTGGTGTTAGGCAACTTCCCCGGCGCATCATTTTTCGCTGAATCATGTACCATCGAAAGGCTATTTGATGGATTTGAACCCTACTATTCCGGAATCAAATCCTTGGTGCTTAATTTAAAATCCGTATGGGTCGTCAAAGCCCTCCTCGTCTGCTCGATCTGTTACTATGGCTTGACCAAGCCCCGCGCATCGATCTCCCTTAATAATTTTATTCGGATAACTTGCTTCGTACTTACCGCCTGGTTCCTGACATTCTTACCCTACTCCATGGTCGTCAAGTATAAACACTTGGTTTTGGAAAAAGATGTCTATTTCTATCTTCCTTCGTATTATACTTTCTTCTTTACGATTCTTTTCCTGACGAGTCTTTCTTTTTTC
>CAZBMI010000253.1:0-1718 GCA_964492885.1 uncultured Planctomycetia bacterium
GCTACATGCGCTATTGCGAATACAAGAGTGATAACCGCTAGTATTACATGCGCCTTAAGCTTGACCCATCTTATGTGAAGCTTAAACATCGCAAATCCTGATAAGGCTGTTAGTATAAGCGATACAAAGGTAGGGATTCCCAATGGTATGATGAGGTCATGTATATGCATTTTTATCCTCTAAAAATATGCTATCATATTGTGCAGACCCGGTCAATTCATTTTGTCGGATTTTCCTGTTATGCAAGGCAATATTATGCCTCGGAATTTATAGCTGACATGATTATTGATGTTGGGGCGTAAGGTAACGGCACTGAGCCGGAATCAATACTGTCCCCCTTACCAGGCAAGGCGCTGATATCAAAATGGCTTGGCTTCCAGTATCTTTCTATATTATCCAGCTCTTTTGCTTTCAGGATAAGCCGGAAAGCCTCTATCTCCTTAAACAGGGCTTTTGCCATATCTTCTATCTCTGAGTAGTCTATAGTTGCGCCTGATTGCACTAGAAATATAGGCGCGTTAAAAGTGTAGGCATTGTTCATTATGACGTCTGCTATAGCGTTTCGCAGTTTATCAATCTTTTTTATGTCATGTTTTTTCTTATTCAGGGCTATTAAGCTATTCCCGCATTCATCATAAGCTTTCTTTATGTTTAGCTGTTGTGTCTCTATCTTTTTCATTAAGTCAGGTGTTGCTGAGCGCGCTCGGGATATAATATTTTTAATTTCCAGTTTAGCTGTTTCACATTTTGTGATGAAGGTATCTATAATCTCTTCAGGGGCTGTTGGTAACGCTCTCTTGCCTGCGGCAGAGGGCTTTGCAAGACTGTGTAATAATATATTATCAAGCATATTATCACCGTTTCTTGCCCTGGGGTAGTTGGCCTTCCACGTGCCGCCTGTTTTACAATAGAGATGGTACCAGTTTTCTCCAGCGATTGTAGATATTTTACGCTTTTTCTTATCTGAAATCGCAATTGAGGTTATGCCAATGGTATCTTTTTGGTTTTCAGGAGCTGTAAAATAAACTTCTTCAGTAGCGTAAACAACAGGAAGGCTGGCATAATTTACCCCGTATGGTTTTTGGCTATATGATAAAACTAATACATTATCCAGGCTTTCTTTGTAGTTGATAGTATTGATAATATCTTTTATTCTTAGAGCTTCTTTGCGGGTTTTTTGCTTAAGGGTATGGCCGTTTATGGATAAGGCAGTCCCCTTGTAATGATATAGCTTTACCTGATGACTATTTTTATCTCTTTCTTCCAGAATAAACCTGCCGAATGGGAGGTATTCTATAACCCTTTCAGGGAGATTTTCAGGCAAGGTCAATGTCTTTACCTTTACAAAATAGAGCCTGCCTGTCTTTACGTTAGCGCGTATCCTGCCCTTTTTGACTCTATTACCTGTAATCACGACGCGTTCCGCGTTAGGGTGTAATTTAAGATAGCTCTTAAGAAGTGTTCTGTTGTCTTGACCGCCTTCTTTAAGCGCGCGGTTATTTATCGCGGAAAGGCCTTCTTTAAATAGGGCCGTTAGCTTGCCGGCAGAAGCCATCGGCCTTAGGGCATAGCAGGTTACTTCTGTGCTTTGCACGGCAAAGCACGCTATAGTAAATAATATCAGAATTTTTTTATGTATATTTTTCATAAGTTTAAAAAACGTGTAAAAAACGTCAAAATTCGTGCTTAAGGGGTGCCCCCCTTTAAGCATGTCCCCC
>CAZBMI010000254.1:0-1678 GCA_964492885.1 uncultured Planctomycetia bacterium
CTCTTATATCTCGATATGCAGTCACAGACTATCTGGGTATAAGAGTGCCCTATATGCGGTTTCGCGTTAACATAATATAACGGCGTTGTAATATAGAATACCTTCTTGCCCATACTTGTACCTTGCGCCTTGTGCGCTTGTGCCCTTATTTATTATAATCTATCTTTATCTGCCTTCCGTCTTCTAACTCAGCAACCGCTATGCGTTTTAGATAGTTGACATCAACAACCTTGGCCTGGCCTTGGGCTGTCTTTATCTTTTGGCTTATTCTGGGAAGTCCTTTCGCGAGCTCCTTATAGCATTTATGCTCATATGATAAGCAGCACATAAGCCTTCCGCACACACCTGATATTTTCGTGGGGTTAAGCGGGAGGTTCTGGTCCTTTGCCATCTTTATTGTAACAGGTTCGAAATCCTTTAAAAACTTTGCGCAGCACAACTCTCTTCCGCACTGTCCGAAGCCGCCGAACATCTTTGCCTCATCACGGACACCTACCTGCTTAAGCTCTATGCGGGCCTTGAATATCTTCGCGAGGTCTTTTACAAGTTCCCTGAAATCCACCCTCTCTTCCGCGCTGAAATAGAATACTATCTTACTGCAGTCAAAAGAGAGTTCCGCGTCAATGAGCTTCATGTCTAAACCGCGCTCTGCTATCTTCCTGTTGCAGGTCTTTATCGCTTCTTTGGCCGTCTTGCGGTTTCGGTCTATCTTTTCGATATCGCCGGGTGTTGCTAAACGTATAATTTTGCGCATGGATTTCTGCGCAGCCGGCTTGTCAAGAACGGTCTCTTCACCTGAAAGCACCTCTCCGTAATCCAATCCCCTGTCTGATTCAATGATTACATAGTCGCCTGCTGAAAAAGATATACCGCCTGCGATGTAACGCGCGGTGTTGCCGCCTTCTCTCTGTTTTACCTCTACAACCTTTATCATATCTTTCCTCTTCTGTTGGGGACACTCCTAAAGGGGGCACCCTTTAACACAGCTTTTCCTGGAGCAGTTTCAGGGTAAGCTTGGAATTCGCGTTAGACTCAAGCGCGAACTTTGCCTGCTCTATGTCTTTTACAGCCGACTGCAGGCTTTGAATGCTCTTATGCTTTGCAAGCTCAGAAACCCGGTCCTGCCTGTCAACATTTATTATAAGCCGGGCATCCTGTGTCTGCTTATACACTATTATATCCCTGTAAAAACACAGGAGCGTATCCAGCGCCTCTTGCTGTACAGGTTTGGGTTTATCAGCCAGGCTGTTATTTAATAACTCAGGAGATAACTCCTCTGCGCTGAACTCATCTATCAGGACATTTTTCCATGATACTATATCCTGCTGCTTAAGCAGTAAGGCCTTTTTTAAGTTCGCCCCTGATATATTAGACAAGAGACGCGCCTCTTTCTCCTCTACGCCAAAATCGCTTTTTAATATATCCTCGATATCATCCCTCTTCAGGGGGTTAAACCTTACAACCTGGCATCTGGAGATTATTGTATCCAGAAGAGCGTCTGAATTATAAGCAGTCAGTATAAAAATAGTATTCAAAGGGGGTTGCTCAAGTATCTTCAGAAGCGCGTTAGAGGCCTGCTCATTAAGGGCCTGCGCGTCTATTATGGCTGTCCTGTACACAGCCTGAAAAGGCTTTAATGACAGCTTTTTTGATAATCCCCTTATATCGTCTATTGATA
>CAZBMI010000255.1:0-1636 GCA_964492885.1 uncultured Planctomycetia bacterium
ATTGTTTTAAATTCGCAAAGCTGTTTGCGGACGAATTAAACGGAAAGCTCGTATTTTATAAGCGTTTCAATACAGCAGCCGTTAAATTAAAAGATTCACGAAAAGTGGACATAGCCATGGCGCGTAAAGAGCATTACGAGCACCCGGCGGCCCTGCCTAAAGTAAGGCCCGGCTCTATAAGAGATGATTTGGCAAGAAGGGATTTTACGATAAATGCCATGGCAATCCCGATTAACAAAAATAAGCACGGCGCGTTAATAGACCCTTTTAAAGGCAAACAGGATTTGCGAAAGGGGATAATAAGGATACTGCATGAAAAGAGCTTTATAGATGACCCGACGCGCATCTACAGGGCCGTCCGTTTTCAGCAGAGATACGGTTTTACGATAGATGCCCGCACAGAGGCGCTTATCAAAAGCGCTGTAAGGCTGGGCATGCTGGATAAACTTTCAAATGCCAGGACGAAAAAAGAGACAGAGATAATCAATAGGGAAAAGAACCCAAAAAAGGTATTTAGCAGGATAGAGCAAATTAAGAGAGAGGCGTTATCGTCTAAGTGATGTCATTGCGAGGAAGCGCAAAGCGCTGACGAAGCAATCTCCGACGTTTGAGATTGTCAGGTTACGCCTTACGGCGTAACTCTCAATGGCAAATTGAAATTTTAAATCCAAAAATCAGTATCCGATGGATTTTTTTGATTAATTTAGACAACAGCGGATGAGAGGTATGACGCAATGTCGCGCAGAGACAGGTTAAACGAAGAGCTCAGGCAGCAGATAAGCCTGATATTGCAGAAAGATATTCACAATCCGGGTATCGGTTTTATAACCATTACAAAAGTTGACATATCACCGGACTTGAGGTCTGCCGATATATTCTTTACCACCATGGATGATACGGATACCACGTTCACGGCGCTAAAGCAATCGGCCGGGCAGATAAGAAGCTTGCTTGGTAAACGCATAAGGATAAAATTTATACCGAGAATAACATTTATAAATGACGATTCAGCCCGCGTCAAGAACAGGGTAGATGAGATACTGGATATCATACACAAAGGCGAGGAGAAAGCAGATGGGAATTAACAGCGTTATAAGGCAGATAAGAAACAAAAAAAACAGAATATTTCTTGTCTCGTCGCACCAGAACCTGGAAGGCGACGCGATAGGCAGTACGCTTGCGATAACAGAGCTTTTAAAAAAAGCAGGTAAGAAGGTTATAGTGTGCACCCCGGAAGATATGCCTGATATGTATAAATTTCTGCCTGATGCCGGTAAAATTAAATTCAAAAAAAACATCAATAAGATAAGATATGATATCGCCTGCCTTGTTGACTGCACCGGCATTGAAAGGGTCGCAAAGGTAAGGGAAGCTATCGATCCCGCAAAACCCATATTAAATATTGACCACCATATAAGCAATACCCGTTTTGGCACCGTAAACTGGGTGGAACCTTCAATGTCATGTTCAGGCGAGCAGGTCTATCATCTTTTTAAGAAGATGAAAATTCCTCTTAGCAGGAAATCCGCTCTTTATATTTATATAGCTATTCTTACAGATACAGGGTCATTCCGTTATACGAATACAACCGCACAGACCCACAGGATAACTGCCGAGATTATGGCTTATGGCATTA
>CAZBMI010000256.1:0-1596 GCA_964492885.1 uncultured Planctomycetia bacterium
ATCTTGTTTATATTATTAGAATAATGGCAAAACACATCAGCAAGACCGCCGGTTGCGACAACAACCGGCTTATTTTTGTAGTTTTTTCTGATTTTTTCGATAAGAGCATCACACATTGCGGAAAGCCCGTAAACTATCCCGCTTCTTATACTGCCTGTTGTATCTCTTCCGATTAAACTGGCTGGTCGGGCAAGTTTTATCTTCGGAAGCAATGCTGTCTTTTTCGCAAGAGCCTCGATCGTAATTGCTACCCCTGGAGTAATAATACCGCCCTCATAAGCGCCGTCTTTGTTTATATAATCAAGAGTTGTAGCAGTGCCAAAATCCAATACAATCGCGGGATAACCATAAAGCTCTTTACACGCGAAGGCATTTACAAGCCTGTCCTGACCCACCTGCTCAGGTATATTGTATAAATTCTTTATCGGAACTTTTATCTGCTTTCCTGTAACCAGGGGCCTTAATGAGATAACCTCCCTTGCCGCGTATTTGATATTGGCCAGGGCTTTCGGGACAACGCTTGAAATAATAACATATTCTATTCTGAATCTTCTGCTAATAAAACTTTTTTTAAAAAAATTCAGCACATCTTTTTTGGCCGCATTGGTTTTTATTGACATGGTTTTGACAATACGCTTCTTATTAAAAATACCCATGTTTATGCTTGTATTTCCTATATCGATTGCTAATAACATATCCTCACCTTACGAATTAACTTATTGTGGTGCCCCCCGGGCATGCCCGGGGCACCTCTCAGCTCATTCTGAGCTGTATTTTTTCTTGCGATATAGTTTCATCGCAAGAAAAAACTTAAAAGCCTGAGTCGATACTTCGCATCTCCTTTTGCCATCACCCCCGGGCATGCCCGGGGAGCTCAAAGCGGCGTTGAGATTGCTTCACCCCGTTACAAATTTTGCTGATATTAGCTTTGCATATAAATTTGTAACGGGGTTCGCAATGACATTATGTTTAAATCATAACTTTATTTTCAGGCTTGTAAATAAGCCGAAATCAGGGGCTGAGTTGTTGGTGTTCTCGTTCATAGCTACCTGCCAGGAGACCTTCTCGTTAAAATTATGGTTAAATCCCAGTGTTAATATTACCGGGTCCCTGCAGACACTGGTTACTCCTCCTGTCCCGGTCATACCTGAGTAATCATAAACCGTTGTGTTTGCCGTTACCTGTAAAAGCGCTGATGTCCTGTTGGTAAAAAAGTATTCTAATCCCAGCATGCCGTGCCACATATTATCTTCAAATCCGTATAAGTTTTCCATTATACCGGGTTTTTCAATAATTACATAGCTTACATTGCCGTATAAAGACAGCCTTTGGAATACCGTCTTATCGAATAAAAGGCTTAAGGCGTAATCAAACTCATCACTTCCCAGTAAATCATTGGTTGCTGTGGGAAACTTTATCCCGCCTCTTAAAGAAAGCGTTGGGTACCACTTATCTTCTTTTAGGAACTGGTATTTAAGATAAGCTGTAATCTCCCCTAATCCATCAGGCTCTGAGGTATCGTTTATTATAGGCTTGCCTCTGTTTCTGAACTCATACTCGTATTTATAGCGGGGCCTCTCCTCTCTGGCATTAGGT
>CAZBMI010000257.1:0-1564 GCA_964492885.1 uncultured Planctomycetia bacterium
GCATCCAAAAACCTTTTCTCCGCTGTTTATCAGTATGGTCAAATCAGGTGAAGCAAGCGGAAGCTTAGAAGATGTACTGCAGCGGCTTAGCGATTTTATGGAAAAGGATGAAGAGAATACCTCCAGGGTCCGCGCGAGCATGGCATATCCGGGGCTTATGGCGTTTGTAGGGTTTATCACTATATTTGTTCTTTTGAGTTTTGTGGCCCCAAGGCTGACGGGCATATTTGTTGACCTTGGCCAGGCACTGCCTCTGCCCACAAAGATACTTATAGCCATAAGCAGCCTTTTCGCGAGGTTCTGGTTGTTTATCATTATTGCTGTTATAGCCGGCGCTTTTGCCCTTAACAGATGGGCCAGGACAGAGGAGGGCAAGGCTGTTTTTGACGGCATTAAACTCAAAGCGCCTTTTGCAGGCAGTTTTACGAAGAAAATAGAGATAGCGAGATTCGGCAGGACTTTAGGAACGCTTGTCGGCAACGGCGTGCCTATTATACAGGCATTGGCGGTGGCGTCAAACACGCTCAACAATGTTCTGATAAAACGCGATATGGAGAATGCCAGAAAGGAAGTTATAGACGGCAGTCCTTTATCAGCAAGCGTAAAAAAGAGCAGGTATTTTCCGGCTATGGTTACCAACATGATAGCTGTGGGAGAGGAGAGCGGCTCCCTTGAAAAATCACTTTTCAAGATAGCGGATTCTTATGACGCGGAAGTTGAAAGAACTATAAAGGTAATCACCTCGCTTATCGAACCGGGGCTTATACTCTTTATGGGCATAGTAGTAGGTTTTATAGTAATCGCGATGCTTCTTCCGATATTCCAGTTGAACCTGATGATAAGGTAAACACAAAATAAAAGGAGTTGAAAATTGAAAATAAGCGATATCGCAAAAAAGGCTAACGTATCTTCCATGATAGTTTCAAGGGTAATGCAGGGTTCCCCGAACGTAAAGAGCCATGATAAGAAAAGAGTCGAGGATGCCATAAAAAGCATGAAACTAAATGCTTTTGTAAACCCGGCCGTAAAGAGAAAGACAGGCAGGGTCTTCGGCCTTATTGTCCCGCGATTTGAGGATATATTTCACTCCTTTTACGCGACTAAGGTTATAAAAGGCGTTGTTCTCGCCGCGAGCAGGCTGAAGATAGATATCATGATACATATAAGCGAAAGACAGAAGCACGAGGACTGGCTTACAAGCAGCGCCTTAAGCCCGGAGTATATAGACGGCATACTCTTCGCCGATATAAATAGTGACAAGCAGCAGCTTAAAAAGATACTTGCCAGAAAGGTTCCGTGCATGGTGCTGAATAACTCTTTTGAAAAAGAGCCTATTAACTCAATTGCTGTTGACAATAAAAAAGCGGCAGAGGAGGTTACCGCTTATCTCGTAAAATTAGGCCACAAAAGAATAGCCGCCATAGCAGGCGACCTTACGACAGAATCAGGCAAGAAACGGCTTGAAGGTTATAAATCAGCAATGAAATCCGCGAATTTAAGGCCAAGCGCAAGTTATATCCAGGTAGGGCACTATTTACGTTCTCCTGCGAAAAAGGCTATGGAG
>CAZBMI010000258.1:0-1564 GCA_964492885.1 uncultured Planctomycetia bacterium
TCCCTAGTCTGGCCCAGGAGCTTAGGGCTTGACATATCTTTGATAAAGACAAGGCTTGTGTGCCCGCCTGATACAATAAGTCCGAGAGCCGGAAACCGCACTCTCTTTTTACCAAGCGCGGCCGCGTAGATATGCCCGTGAAGATGATTGACAGGCAGGATAGGTATCTTGAGGCTGTAGGAAAGGGCTTTTGCCAGCGATATGCCGACCAGCAGGGCTCCCACTAAGCCCGGCCCCTGTGTAACACTTATCGCGTTTATATCTTTCAGTTTGACTTTCGCTTTCTTAAGGGCCTTATCGAGAATAATATTTATGAGTTCCGTATGGTGCCTGCAGGCTATCTCAGGCACTATTCCGCCGTAATGCCTGTGCAGGTGAAGGCTTGATACAACAACGTTTGAGAGTATCTTCTTTGCTCCCGAAGATACGGCTATCGATGTTTCATCGCATGATGTCTCAATACCAAGTATGAGCATGTGTTTCATCTCCGTCGCGAAATAAAATCAATCTCTTTTGGCAAGCTCAGAGAGCAGGACAAGTTTTACGCGGCTGTCTTTAAATTCAGGAAGCTTATCCCTTATGGCCTCGAGCGTAAGCGCCCTGTCATGGCCTATTCCAACTGCAGAACCCTGTTTTAGCGCGGCAGCTATCAGCTCATCCAGCTGTGAGCTTATATACCCTTTATCCGCGATATTATCAAGAAAGACATCTCTCTTTACAAAAGCTACACCGCAATCTTTTGCTGACTGCCGGCAGACGGTTTCAGAGACAGCCATACTGTCTAAAAAGAAGAGTTTATTTGATTTTAAGGATTTCATTAGAGCGTTTATAACCTTTGGGTCCCTGGTCGCCCTGGAGCCCATATGGTTGGATACCCCTTTTGCGAACGGGACCGTCTTAAGCGCTTTACCGAAGAGCCCCTCTATCTTTTCCTCATCCATAGAGCAGAGCAGGGTATCTTTTTCAAGGCGCAGGGAGTCATTTTCAGGCTCCATGGGCATATGAAGTATAATCTCCCTGTCAAGATTCCGGTTTTCCAGAAAGGCTATCCTGCCTGAAAATTTTAAATTAGGCAATATGGCAAGCGTTATAGGCGCGTCAATGGAATCAAGCAGGGCTATGTTATTGATGTTGTAACCCCAGTCATCTATCACTATCGCTGCTTTGGGCAGGTTATCGTTCTCCGGATTTTTAAATAAGAAAAGGCCCGTAATCGTAATCGCAATAATAAAAACAGCAAGGATAATCCCGGCGGCGAACTTTCTATTGATCAGGGGCTTTAAGTAACGAGTCATATGCCTCTTTGTCCTCTAAAAGCATGAGGGCCTCTTTTATATCATTGTCATGGAGCAGGGCCTCTTTGCCTTTTTTCTCTTTTGCCTTTTTTTCTGCGCCTTCTGTATTATGCCCGATTACAACATCGGGTGTAATCCCTCTATCGTGTATAATACTGCCCGAAGGCGTATAGTAGTGGCTTGTCGTAAGCCGCAGCGCGGAACTGTCTTTCATGGGTATTACTGTCTGGACAGAGCCTTTTCCAAAACTTTTTCTTCCTACAAGCAGG
>CAZBMI010000259.1:0-1559 GCA_964492885.1 uncultured Planctomycetia bacterium
TCAAATCAATTCCTCTTCAAGCCTTATTACAACCGACTTTTTTCGAATAGCGCTTAAGGCGTCTATCTTCTTAAGCGCCTGTAAAAGAGCGCTCTCTTTTGCCGCGTGAGTCATCATGACAATAGGAACAAGCCTTTCGCGCCTTCTTACCTTCTGGCTTACAAAAGCAATGCTTATCCTGTGTTCAGCCAGTATTCGAGATATCTTGGCAAGCACACCGGGCTTATCTATAGCGGTAAAGTGGATATAGTACCTTGTATAGAAATCATCTTTTTTCTTAATAACCTCGACCTGTTTATTGTAGACGATGCTCGGCGGCCGGGCACCAGACCTTCCCATAATGCCCCTGGATATATCTATGATATCACATATAACAGCGCTTGCGGTGGGCACAGAACCCGCGCCTTTTCCGTAAAACAGGGCCTGGCCAAGCATATCAGTATTTATAAATATCGCGTTGAAATTGCTCTCAACAGACGCGAGCGGATGTTTTTTAGGCACAAGGGTAGGATGCACCCTTACCTCAAGTTCTTTTCCCTGTTTTTTGGCTATGGCAAGCAGTTTTATAAGATACCCCCAGCTATCCGCGTATTGAATATCATTATCAGAGATGCCGGTAATGCCTTCGGTATAGATATCATTAGGTTTTACGTCAATACCAAAGCTTAACGATGCTAATATTGCCAGTTTATGCGCTGAGTCATGGCCTTCGATATCCATTGCAGGTCGCTTTTCAGCATACCCCTTATCCTGAGCGGCCTTTAAAGCAGCTTCAAAACTTATGCCCTCGTTAGTCATTTCACCTAATATGTAATTACAGGTCCCGTTTACAATGCCGTATACTGAGCTTATCCTATTAGCGACAAGCCCCTCCCTTAAAGCCTTGATAATCGGCACACCGCCCGCGACACTTGCCTCAAAACGCAGTTCAACATTATTCTGCTGGGCTGTTTTAAACAGGCTCTTCTTGTATACTGACAACAGCGCCTTGTTCGCGGTAACTACATGCTTTTTATTTTTAAGAGCCTGCATGATGATTTTTCGCGCGGTCTTCATTCCGCCTATAAGCTCAATTACAATATCTATATTGGGGTTATTTAGTATCTCGCTTACATCACTGGTAAGGATACCTTTTTTAACCCTTAAAGGACGCTTTCTCTTTAAGTCTATATCGCAGATCTTAAGCAGGTTTACGGAAGTTCCCAAACGGCTTCTTAAGTACGCGCGCTTTTTAAGAAGCGCGTCCGCGACACCGCATCCTATATTACCAAAACCTATAATCCCTACGTTAATATTTCTCATATATACTCCTTAAAATCTATTAAACATAAATCAAAACAGTCAACTGTAAACTGCCTGCCCCGTACACGAACAAACTGAGCGGCATGGGGTTAACTGCGTATTTAACTGTTAACTGTCATCTGTCAGCTGTGAACTAATACTGGTCGGGGCGGCCGGATTTGAACCGGCGACCCCTTGAACCCCATTCAAGTGCGCTAGCCAAACTGCGCTACGCCCCGAACCAAAATTGTCAATCGCTGCGTTAGGAATTTGACCAT
>CAZBMI010000260.1:0-1523 GCA_964492885.1 uncultured Planctomycetia bacterium
CCTTGCAGAAAACATTCCGGCCGCTCCCCGCGTAGATATAGAAGATTTGAGAGAGCTTGTGCTTGCAACGAACAATCCAAAGAAACTCGCTGAGCTGAAGAGGCTTCTAAAGAAAGAGAATATAAGGATATTGGGGCTTTCTGATTTCAATGGCCTGCCGCGGGTAAAAGAGGATAAGAAGACTTTTAAAGGTAATGCCAGAAAAAAGGCTGTAGAGATATCCGAGAGCATAGATAAGCTGGTCATGGCTGATGACTCCGGCCTTGAGGTCCCTGCGCTTGGCAATGCCCCGGGAATCTATTCTGCCAGATACGCAGGCAACGCGCAGGATGATGATAAAAATATAGAGAAACTGCTTAAAGATATGAGCTCTTTTAAAGGCGCAAAGCGCAAAGCGCGCTTTCGCTGCGTTATATGTCTTTCAAAAGGCAGCAAGGTCATAGGCATTGTTGAGGGCCGCGTCAACGGCAGTATATCTTTTGAGAGAAAAGGCTCTGCGGGTTTTGGTTATGACCCTGTATTTATACCAAAAGATTTTAATAAGACGTTCGCGCAATTAAGCTCTTCCGCAAAAGACCGTATAAGCCACAGGGCGGTTGCGCTTGAGAAGGCAAAAGAAGTTATTCTCCGATATTTCCAAAGATATCATTGAGCCTGTCTACTACCTTTTCCTGGAATATCCTTTTTAAAGGAAAAGGCACTATCTGATAAGAGGGTTTCTTGATAGTCCCTGTTAACCTTACCTCCATTATGAGGCTTCCCGCTTCATGCAGTATCGCGTTTGCTATTCTCCCGGGTTCTGTTGTCTGTTTTATTACGTTTTCCGCGAAACGGCCTGTGATATTAAAGTCAAGGGTTCCGTTAAAACCGAGAGAACCTGCCCAGAGAAGGGAGGCTGCTTTCGAGAGCATCTTAAAATCGTCTGTGTATATCCTGTTGTTTGATATGCTGAAGTTTCCGAAGGCGTCTGTAAGTATTATATTTTCTGGAGGGACCATTAATATAATGTCCATTACGCCGCGGACAACAGGAAACTCCCAGAGATACCCGTTAGAGACCTGGAGCCAGCCGTTTCCGTGCAGGGAGTCTTTATCATTAAGGTAACCGTTTAGAATGGCCTTGGAGGTAAAGAGCCCCTTTATCTTTTTCTCTTTATCTTCAGTATCTTTTATAAGCTCATGCAGGTCTATGTCCTTTATGTCCATGTTGATTATATAGGGTTTTTCTTTAGTCTTTAAATTCGCGCGTGAACTTATATTTATTATCCCATTATACGCATATGCCGATAATACAGGTATATCGACAAAATAGTCCTTCATCCTGTAATCCAGGTAAAAGTCATTCAGCGTAAACCCGGATAAAATTATGGCCTCTGACGAACCCTCGAGAAAAAGTGACCACTCTAAAGGGTCTTTTAAAGGTCCTTTCATGCTGATATCGAACTTTACTGTTCCATCGGGTTTTAAGCCTTTAATAGCCCGGTTATTTTTAGTGAATATATAAGGGGTATCTTTCATATCAAG
>CAZBMI010000261.1:0-1506 GCA_964492885.1 uncultured Planctomycetia bacterium
TTGAGCAAGGTTGAAAAGAACGCCTTTTCTTTAAAAAACAGAGAAAAAGGAGGATTTAAAGATGGCTAAGAGGACAAAGCAGGACATAATCAAGCTTGTAAAGGAGAATGACGTAAAATTTGTAAGGCTATGGTTTACGGATATATTAGGCCAGGTAAAGAGTTTTGCTATTACAGACAAGGAGCTGGAGAATGCCCTTGAAAACGGCATGGGCTTTGACGGCTCATCTATTACAGGTTACCAGGACATAGAAGAGTCTGACATGATAGCAATGCCGGACCCGGATACATTCGAAATACTGCCCTGGCGGCCCGCGGAAAAAGCTGTAGCAAGAATGATATGCAGTGTCATGAATCCTGACAAGACCCCTTACGAAGGAGACCCGCGCTATATACTTCAAAAAGCGCTTGAGCGCGCGAAAAAAATGGGGTTTGACCACTATTACTTAGGCCCTGAGCTCGAGTTCTTCTATTTTAAGAGTGATGTGTCAACAGACGTGCTTGATAAAGGCGGTTATTTTGACCTTACAACACTTGATGTCGCAAGCGATTTAAGAAGAGAAACCGTGCTCGCGCTTGAGAAGATGGGCATACAGATAGAGTATTCGCACCATGAAGTAGCGCCTTCCCAGCATGAGGTTGATATGCGCTATGCTGACGCGCTTAAAATGGCGGATGATGTTATCACATACAGGGTTGTTGTAAAAGAGATAGCGAGCAAATTCGGGGTATATGCTACGTTCATGCCAAAGCCTATATTCGGTGAAAACGGTTCCGGCATGCACACCCACCAGTCTTTGTTTAAAGGAAAGAAGAATGCTTTTTATGACGCAAAGTCAGAGGACTTTCTCTCAGACACAGCAAAGAGCTATATAGCAGGCCTGTTAAAGCATTCAAAGGAGATATGTTCGATATTCGCGCAGACAACAAACTCATACAAGAGGCTTGTTCCGGGATACGAGGCTCCTGTATATGTTGCCTGGAGCCGCAGAAACAGAAGCGCGCTTATAAGAGTCCCCCTTTATCATCCGGGACAGGAGAAAGCGACAAGGTGTGAGTTCAGGGCATGCGACCCGGCATGCAACCCGTACCTTACATTCGCGGCAATGCTTCATGCCGGATTAGACGGTATTGAGAAAGGCTACAAGGTGCCTAAGGCCATGGAACAAAACCTGTACCATTTATCAGATGCGGAGCGCAAAAAGAAGGGCATAGATACTCTTCCCGACAGCCTTGGCCATGCTATCGAGATTACGGCAAGCAGCAAATTTGTAAAAGACGCGCTCGGAGACCATATATTCTCAAGATTTGTCGAGATTAAGAGAAAAGAGTGGGATGCCTACAGGATACAGGTGCCCAAGTACGAGCTGGATAAGTACCTTTCAGTATTGTAAATAAATAGGGACAGCGGCCATTTAAATTAAATGGCTGCTGCCCCTATTTAAATAAAAGTGAGTGCCTAAAAAACAGGCAATTTTAAGATGCTGATAATATCGGATATCATAGA